>JBIKTU010000047.1:0-8886 GCA_044347965.1 Caulobacter sp. | reverse complement strand
AATCCTCAAGGCTGCACTGGTCGAGATTGCCGCCCTTGCTGATCCCGGCGTTGTTGACCAGCACCGAGATGCCACCCATCGCCGCGTCGGCTTCCTCGAGGGCGAAGAGCCACTGGTCTTCCTTCGTCACGTCCAGCGGGAAGGCGAAGGCCGTCCCCTCGCCATGGGCAGCGTTGATCTCGGCCGCCACGGCTTTGGCGCCGTCGAGGTTGATGTCCGCCAGGCTGACCCTGGCGCCTTCCTCGGCCAGCCGCCGGGCCATGGCCGCGCCCAGCCCCTGGGCCGCGCCGGTGATGAAGGCCTTCTTGCCGGCCACCCGGCCCGTGCTGCTGGTCATGGTCCTTCTCCCTATTCGAAGATCAGATCGGTGGCGGCCGACAGCTCGGCCAGGGCCTGGTCGACGCCGCCGACCTTGATCGCCCGCATGCCCAGCATCGCCGCCGGCTTGCAGTTGATGCCCAGGTCGTCGAGGTAGACGCAGTCGGCCGGATCGACGGCGAGCTGCTCGCACATCATCTGGTAGATGCGCGGGTCCGGCTTGCGGACGCCGGCCTTCGAGCTTTCGATCACCACCTCGAAAAGCGCCATGACCTCCGCGACCTGCCTGGCCTTGTCGCTGCTTCCCGCCATCCCGGCGCCGTGGCCGGTCTGGACGTTGTTGGTGATGCAGCCGACCTTGAAGTGCTGCTTGCAGAGCTCCAGGGCCGCCACCATCCGGGGCCGCACATCGCCGGAGAGTCGCGGCAGGATGTCGGCTCCGCGCACCGGGTGTCCCAGCGCCGTGGCTTCCGCCAGGAACTTCACGTCAAAGGTCGCGGCGTCGATCTCGTTGCGCTCGAACAGCGCCCAGGCGTTGTCGTGCGGGTTGGTCGCGTTGACGCCCCGGATGAAGTCGCGCGGCAGGCCGATCTCGGCCTCATAGCGGTTGAACGCCTCGAACGGCGAGGAGGTAATCACCCCGCCGAAATCCCAGATTACCGCCGCTACAGCCACTGACCGCTCCCCCTGTTTTCGGCGCGGACGCTAGACAGCGCGGGGGGACGGTGCAACCCGTGACCGCATGTTCCCGCGCCCGCTCCGTCTCGCCGTCTTCATCGCCGCCTGCGCGACCATCGTCTGGCTGTCGCTGGCGCCCACGACCGCGCTTCCGAGCGTCAACATGTCGGACAAGCTCGAGCATGCTGTCGCCTATTGCGTCCTGGCGCTGCTGGGCGCCTGGTCCTTTCGGGCAAGGTCCTGGCGATTGGCTCTTGGCCTGTTCGCCTTTGGGGTCGGCGTGGAGATCGCGCAGTCGACCATGGGCTGGGGGCGCCAGGGCGACCTGCTCGACGCGATCGCCAACAGCCTCGGCATCGCGCTCGGCCTCGGCCTGGCGCGCCTCGTTGGGGAACGGTTCATGGTTAAGTCTCCCGCCCGGGGTGAATGACCCGGGGGACCGCGCCGACCGGCGGTAGTGTCAGCCTCTGTCCGGCGTCGTTCGAGGCTTCCATGCTGATCCGCCTGCTCCTGATTCTGTTCGTGGCGACCCTCGTGCTCGCCTGTTCGCCGCAGGAAAAGCCGGTGGCCGTGGCCGACAAGGCGCCTGTCTCCGACAAGGCCGCGATCTGCCGCGCCAAGTGCATGGCAGACCTCGAGAGCCCCACGCCGGCAGCGAAACCCGTGGCCAGGCCCGCCCGCCCGCGCGTTCACCGGATCTCGGATCAGCCGCGCGTGATCAGGGGGACCGGTCGCGTGACCTATGTGTCCGAGGGGCCCAGAGGCGGGGTCTATGGCGGAGCCTACGGCGGCCGCTATGCCGGCGCGGCTGTGTCGGTGACCGAGACCAGCACCTCTACCGCCAGCTATCGCTACAGCGAATTCGAGGAGCGCCGGGGCTCGCGCGGCGGGAGCTATGCCTCGGGATCCGTCGGCAGCGGCTACGCTTCGGGGGCGGCCGCCGGCGGCTACACGACGGGCGGATCGGGGCGCGAAAGCCGCTACGGGCCGCCGCCCGCCACGACCGGAAGTCCGGCCCATCGTCCCGGCCCGACGAGCGGCCAGCTGGCCGGCATCACCCGCGACGGCGCCCTGACCTGGCCGGGCAAGGTCGATTACTGACGCCCGGCGCGTCCGGGATCGTTACCGGACGGACCCCCGTCAGACGGCTGGCGCGCGCCTTGCCGACCCTTTTTCCCACTGCACCGAAACGGCACAAGGGAGAAGGCCATGCGCTCGCCAAACGGTCCGCTGTTCAAGCGTTACGAAGTCCTCGCGATCATTGCGTTCGTGACCGCCGCCGGCTGTCTGGCCGCGCTGAAGGTGGCCTACTAGCACCGCGGGTCTCGCCGCCCGGGCCGCACCAGGGGTGACCGGCTATTCCGGGAGCAGCTCCGCCAGGGCGTCCCAGGCCGGATCCTCGAACGCGTCGAACTCCAGCGGATACTCCGGGTGGCCTTCCAGACCGACGTTGAGGGCGTCCATGAAGGCGTCCGGGCCGAGCGTGTAGAAGCGCCATTCACGGACGCCGCCACCGGTCAGGGAGGCGACCAGCACCCCGGCGCCGGAGTCCTGGACCGCTGCCGTCACGGCCTGCTCGAAGGCGTCCATCTGCCGATCGACGGCCTTGGGCGGCAGGCCCGAGTCGTCGGTGTCCTCGTAGGTCCAGCCGATCAGGACGAGATGCTGCCAGGCCTTGCGCGACTCCGGGGCCGGCAAGCGGGCCCGGCAGCGGACGATCAATCCGCTCTCGTCTTCGTCGTCCGTCTGGCCGACGATCCAGTCGTCGTCGGCATAGGGGCCGGCCATGGCAAGGTCTCCGCCTGCGGACGGGGTGTTCCGTCGCTGTTTCGTTAGAGCGCCATCGCTTCGGGGGCAACCGGGTGACGCCGGGTCCAAACGACTGTTCAAACGCGTCCCGTCGATATATTAACAGTGTAAAGTTACAAGAAGGCCGGAGGGGCGGGGACCATGGGCAGGGCGCAGCCGACAGAGCATTTCGACGTTGTGATCGTTGGCGCCGGCCTTTCCGGCATCGGCGCCGGCTACCACCTGCAGGACAAAAGCCCCGGCAAGTCCTACGTCATTCTTGAAGGGCGCGCCGCCATGGGCGGCACCTGGGACCTCTTCCGCTATCCGGGCATTCGTTCCGACTCCGACATGTACACCCTGGGCTACGTCTTCCGACCCTGGAAGGAAGCCAAGGCCATCGCCGACGGGCCGTCGATCCTGAACTATGTCCGGGAAACCGCGGCCGACCACGGCATTGATCGCCACATCCGGTACGGTCACTGGGTCAAGGCGGCGTCATGGTCCACCGAGGACGCGACCTGGACCGTCGAGACGGTGCGGGACGGCGAGACTGTCCGCTTCACCTGCAACTTCCTGTTCCTCTGCGGCGGCTATTACAACTACGAGGCCGGCTACACGCCGCAGTGGGAAGGCACGCAGTCCTTCAAGGGCGCCATCGTCCATCCGCAGCACTGGCCTGAAACGCTCGACTACAGCGGAAAGAAGGTCGTGGTCATCGGCAGCGGCGCGACGGCCGTGACCCTGGTGCCGGAGATGGCCAGGGATGCCGCCCATGTGACCATGCTGCAGCGCTCGCCGACCTATGTGGTCTCCCGCCCGGCCGAGGACGCCGCCGCCAACTGGCTGCGCAGCAAGTTCAAGCCGATGACGGCCTACCGCATCACCCGCTGGAAGAACGTCCTGCTGGGCATGCTGTTCTACAACATGGCGCGCAAGAATCCGGACAAGGTCAAGGAGCGGATCATCGGCATGGTTCGCGAGAACCTGGGCCCCGACTACGACGTCGCGACCCACTTCACGCCCCGATACAACCCCTGGGACCAACGCCTCTGTCTTGTGCCTGACAACGACCTGTTCGACGCCATCAAGGGCGGTAGCGCGTCGGTCGTCACCGACCAGATCGAGACCTTCACCGAGACCGGCCTGAAGCTGAAGTCGGGCGCCACGCTGGACGCCGACATCATCGTCACCGCCACAGGCCTGAACATGCAGGTGTTCAACGGGATCGCCTTCACCGTCGACGGTGCGGCGATCGATCCCGCGAAGACCTTCAGCTACAAGGGCATGATGTACAGCGACATGCCGAACATGGCCTCGTCGTTCGGCTACACCAACGCGTCCTGGACGCTGAAGTGCGACCTGACCTGCGAGTATGTGACGCGCCTGCTGAACCACATGGACCGCACCGGCCTTCGCCAGTGCACGCCGCGCAACACCGATCCGGATCTGGGCGAGGAGCCCTGGCTCGACTTCTCCTCGGGCTATGTCCAGCGCGCCATCGACAGGTTCCCCAAGCAGGGGGCCAAGAAGCCCTGGAAGCAGCACCAGAACTACGCGATGGACCTGATGGCCCTGCGGTATGGCGGTATTGATGACGGGGTCATGCGGTTCACCAACCCGGCCCCGCCGGTCGCCAAGGCCGCCTAGCCACGGCGGAACCAATGCGGTCCGGGAGGTTTCCTCCTGAGTCCGGCGACGGCGTTCGTCGGGACCAGGAGCAACCCCGTGCGCATCGCCCAGATCCCTCCGCTGTACGAAGCCGTTCCGCCCAAACTCTACGGCGGCACCGAGCGCGTCGTCGCCCATCTCTGTGATGCCCTTGTCGAACTCGGCCACGACGTCACCCTGTTCTCCAGCGCCGAGGCGAGGACCCTGGCCACCCTGGCCCCGGTGCGTGACCAGGCGATCCGGCTTGATCCCTCGCCGCTGAAGTCCGACCTCGCCGCCCACCTGTCGATGCTGTGGGCGGTTCGGCGCCGCGCGCACGAATTCGATCTGCTGCACTTCCACGTCGACATGATCCATTTCCCGATGTTCGAGGACATCGCCGGTCAGACGGTGACGACGCTGCATGGCCGTCTCGACCTGAAGGACCTGTCGTCCGTCTATGAGCGCTGGCCGGACTATCCCCTTGTCTCGATCTCCGACGATCAGCGGCGCGGCCTGCCGCTGGCTAACTGGGCCGGCACGGTGCACCACGGCCTGCCGACGCGGCTCTATGCGTTCTCGGCCCAGTCCAGGGGCTATCTGGCCTTCCTGGGTCGCATCTCTCCGGAGAAGCGGCCTGACCGCGCCATCCAAATCGCCCGCGCGCTAGGCATGCCCCTGAAGATCGCCGCCAAGGTCGACGCCGCCGACGCCCGCTACTTTCAGGAGGTGATCGAACCGATGCTCGATGATCCGCTCATCGAGTTCGTCGGCGAGATCGGCGACGAGCAGAAGTCGGAGTTCCTCGGCGGCGCGGCGGCGTTGCTGTTCCCGATCGACTGGCCGGAACCGTTTGGCCTGGTGATGATCGAGGCCATGGCCTGCGGCACGCCGGTGGTCGCCTGGCGCTGCGGCTCCACCGTGGAAATCGTCGAGCCGGGCGAGACCGGGCGCGTCGTCGACTCCATGGACGAGGCAGTCGCCGCCGTGCGCGATGTCATGACGCTCGACCGCGCGGCCATCAGGTCCCGTTTCGAACTCCGCTTCTCGGCCCAGGCCATGGGACGTCGCTATGTCGAGCTCTACGCCGACCGGCTGGCCCGATGCGAATATGCCGACGTCTCACCCACCTCAGCGGCGGCCCTGGAGACCGGCCTGGCGTCGCTTCTGGCGGTGGCCAGCTGAAGGACGCCGGTATGGACGACCCGGGAGCGGTCCCCGTATCCGCGGAGGGCGATCCCCACGGTGATGGCGCGCTTCGGTACTGGGCGCTCAAGGACGGTGACTGTTTCGTCGTCTCCGATCCGCATGGCGACATCACCGGCGGCCCGGACGGCCTGTTCGACGCCGACACTCGCCTTCTGTCCCGGCTCCGGCTCCTCATCGGCGACCGGCGGCCGACGATGCTCAGCTCCGGCGTCACATCGGACAACGTCGTCTTCACCTTCCACGGCGCCAACCGTCCGCTGCCGCCGAGCGGAGGCAGGGTGGTCCCGCCGGGCGTTCTGCATGTGGAACGCCGCCGGCTGATCTGGCGGCGGCGGCTTCATGAGCATGTCAGGCTGACCAACCATGGGCTGGACGAGATCCTGGCCCCCGTGTCCGTCGAGTTCGGCGCCGACTTCCGGGACATGTTCGAGGTTCGCGGCGATGTTCGCGCCCGACGGGGCCGGCTTTGCGAGCCTGACCTCGAGGGCCGCGGCGCCACCTTCGGCTACGAGGGACTGGATGGCCACCGCCGGACCAGCGTCGTGGCCTTTTCCGAACCGCCCCAGCGGCTCACGGCCGGCCGGGCGGACTTCATGGCCTGGTTCTGCCCTGGCGGGCGGTTCGACCTGTTCATCGAGGTGGCCGAGACCGGCGATGACGCGCCAGACGAGCGGCGGTTCCGGACCGCCGCCGCCGAAGCGCGACGCGCCATGCGGATCAAGGTCAGACACGGCGCCCGGCCCCGCACCGACAGTCCCAGCTTCAACCGCTGGATCGACCAGTCGCGGGCTGACCTGGCCCTGCTGGTCTCCGACCTGCCGACCGGGCGTTATCCCTATGCAGGCATTCCCTGGTTCTCCACGCCTTTCGGGCGCGACGGCATCATCAGCGCCTGGCAGATGCTGCTGTTCGATCCGGGCCTCGCCCGGGGCGTGCTGGCCTACCTCAGTTCACGCCAGGCGAGGGAGGAGTCCGCCTTTCGCGACGCCCAGCCCGGCAAGATCATGCACGAGACGCGGCAGGGCGAGATGGCGACGCTCGGCGAGGTGCCCTACGGGCTCTACTATGGCGGGGTTGACACCACGCCGCTGTTCATCGCTCTGGCCGGGGCCTACGCCCGGCGCACCGGCGATATGGATTTCCTGCGCACGCTGTGGCCGGCGCTGACCGGGGCGGCGGCCTGGCTGCGCGACTTCGGCGACTCCAACGGCGATGGCCTGATCGACTACGCCCGCGCAGCTGAGACTGGGCTTGCCAACCAGGGCTGGAAGGACAGCTACGACTCCGTCTTCCACGCCGACGGCCGCTTTCCGCCGGGACCGATCGCCCTGGTGGAGGTGCAGGGCTATGCCTTCGCCGCCTGGCGGGCGATGGCCGACCTCGCCGCGCGTCTGGAGGAGCCTGGCGCCCTGGACTTCGCGGCCCGCGCCGAGGCGCTTCGTGAGCGAGTCGAAGAGCGGTTCTGGATGGAGGACGAGGGCTTCTATGGCGTCGCCATCGATGGCGAGGGGCGGCTGTGCCGGCCGCTGACCTCGAACGCCGGCCATCTGCTCTTCTGCGGGTTGCCCTCGGCGGAGCGGGCCGAGAGGGTCAGTCACAGGCTGGCAGGCGCCGAATTCAGCAGCGGTTGGGGCCTGCGGACCCTGGCCGAGGGTCAGCCGCGCTACAATCCGATGTCGTATCACAACGGCTCCGTCTGGCCCCATGACAGCGCTGTCTGCGTGGCCGGCATGGCGCGGTACGGCGACCGGGACCGGGTCGGCGAGCTGCTGCGCGACCTGTTCGGCGCCGCCCAGCAGATGCGCATGCGCCTGCCGGAGCTGTTCTGCGGCTTTCCCAGCCGACCGGGCGAACGGCCCGTGCCGTATCCGGTCAGCTGCTCTCCGCAGGCCTGGGCCGCGGGTTCGGCCTTCATGGTGCTGCAGTCGCTGCTCGGGATCAGCGTCGACGCGCTGGAAAAGACGGTCACGATCGTTCGCCCGCGCCTGCCCGAGGGGGGCAACCTGCTGACCCTGTCCGGGCTGGAGGTCGGGGGTTGCCGTGTCGACATCGTTTTCGAGCGCGTCCGCCGGGGCCTGGTGGTGGTGGCGGCGTCCAATTGCTCGCCGGACCTGAAGGTCTCGACTGTCTGGTAGCGCCGCTCAGGCTGTCTCGCGCACCTGCCGCGGCTCATAGATCGCCCACTGCCGCCCCGACATCGCCAGACGGCCCCGGCTGGAGACGGTGAAGTCCAGGGTGACGATCCGGTGACCGTTCTTCTCGACGTTCTCGGCCACGACCGCCCGGGTCTCCAGCCACTCCCCGTCCCGGATCATGCCATGCAGCCGCGCATCGCTTTCCACATGGATCCAGGGCCCCAGACGCACGCTCTGCGACAACACATAGTTGGCGCGCCGGAGCAGATAGGCCGGATTGGCGATGTCGCCGCCCTCGAAGTGCGCCGGGTCCTGGCGGGTGTTCTCCAGATGCGACCGGCCGACGTCGGCGAAATAGATTTCCTTCAGCGATCCCAGAACCCGGCCGACGGGCAGGCTGTCCGGCGAGGCCGGCGGCCGCGCGTCCGGCAAGGGCAGGTCCGCTTCGGGCTGGATCTCGGGGAGCGCTCCGCCATCGTCGCGCCAGGCCGTACCGGCGCCGCAGGTCTCGCCCCGCGCCTCAAGCGTCAGGGACAGCACGCCTGAGCCAGCGTCTTCAGCGGTGAGGGTAGCGCTGTCGCCGTCATAGACAGGGCGGTTGAAGCGCGCCCGTATTCGCCCCTGGCTGAGCCAGTCCGCGCCCCAGAGCGCCAGCGGCGCGCGGGTCATGTAGGCGAAGACATCGACGCCCGGCACCAGGCCCCCCGTGAAGCCGAAGCGACTGGCCACGTCATCGGCGTGGATGCGGTTTTCGCTCGCCGTGGCGGTATTGAACGCGACCACCGTGTGACGAAAGGTCATGACCGGTTCCCCCTGCCGCCCCTCCGCGTCCCGTGTCAGCCGGCGACGGCCTCCCGGTGCTGGCGCAGCTTTTCCAGGCTCAGGATGAGCTGTTCTTCCCCACCCTTGCCCAGATCAATGCCGCTGGCGAGCAGCTTGAGGGCGTCGATGTGGATGTCCACGGCCGGCCAGTCCCAGCGTCCTGCTTCCATCCCGTGGTCAAGCAGGTCGCAAAGGCTGCGGGCGGCGTCGGCCAGGGCCTTGGGCTCGATCGGCGCGCAGGCGTCGATGATCGAGGTGGAGAGCCGGTAGAGGTCGATCATCTCAC
>JBIKTU010000046.1:0-9009 GCA_044347965.1 Caulobacter sp. | reverse complement strand
TCCGCAGGTCAGCCTTGTTCGGATCGCCGCCGACGAGATGCACGATCTCGACGCTGTTGCGCCCCTTGCCGAACGCCCATTCGGCGGCCGCCTTCTGGGGTGCGGGCGGAACCGGCGCCAGCTCGGCCTTCGGCTTCGGCGCCGGCGTCGCCGCAGGCTGCGTGCAGGCGACAACGCCCAGGGTGAGGACCAGCGCGACCAGGGCCCGCATGGTCAGGAGCCCTTGAAGACGGCGGGGCGCTTCTCGAGCAGCGCCTCGACGCCCTCCATATGGTCTTCGGTCAGGTGGCTGATCGCCTGGGCGGCGGCGCTCATCTCCATCAGCGTGTCGTAGCTGGTGGTCTGGCCGTGCTTGAGCAGGCTCTTGGCGAGGCGCAGCGCATGGGGCGGCTGCTGGGCGATGCGTTCGGCCAGGGCGATGGCTTCGTCCATCAGGGTTTCAGCCGGCACGACCTTGCTGACCAGGCCCCAGTCACAGGCGGTCTTGGCGTCGACCACATCGCCGGTGAACAGCAGCTCGCTGGCGCGGCTCATGCCGATGGTGCGCGGCAGCAGCCAGGCGCCGCCGTCGCCCGGGATCAGGCCGAGCTTGAGGAAGGTGACGCCGAACCGCGCGCCTTCGGCGGCGATGCGGATGTCGGTCATGCAGGCCACATCGCAGCCCAGGCCGATGGCCGGACCGTTGACGGCGGCGATGGAGGGGACCTCCAGGCCGTAGATCGAGCGCACCACGCGGTGGATGTTGTTGCGGTAGCCGTCGCGCAGTTCCACCCCGTTGCCGGCGAAGGCGCCTTCACGGGCCTTCATCGCCTTGACGTCGCCGCCAGCCGAGAAGGCGCGACCGGCGCCGGTCAGCACCACGCAGCGGATGTCGCGGTCGGCGTTGATCGCCGCGCAGGCGGCCGCCACCTGATCGCCGTCCCCAGGCGCACCCAGGGCGTTCATCGCGTCCGGCCGGTTCAGGGTCAGGATGGCGATGTGGCCGCGCTTCTCGGTGAGGATCAGGGACATGGGGGGCTTCCTGCGCATTGCTCTTGAGGTGCGTCGTTCATAGCGGCCTGGCCGCCCGGCGCAAATGCTCCCCGGCGCGCCGAGGGATAAAGCGACGCCGCCACTTTGCTGTGGAAAACTCAAGCAACTGCTTTGTCAGGAAGTTCTCGCACCCATCCACACCTTGTCCACAGGCCGTCAACCGCTGGCCGGGCAAGCATTCACATGGGGGATGTTCGGGGCGGTTGCTTCATACCGGGTCCGGGAGCACAGTCAAGTCGTCGAGAGGAAACGCGGCGCGGGCGAGACGGGAAACCGGAAGGCCAGGCGAGCGGGACGCTCCAGGAGCCTAGGATCGAAGGGAGACCTTCGAAGACCGGACCGGGAGCGGATCAGCAAGGACCGGGGCGCAAGCCAGGGAGACCGGCGGATCCACGACCTCCAGACCGCAAGTCTCGCAAGAGGCTTGGGTAAAGGGGCGATGCGGCCGGGCAACCGGAAGCACCGTCCCTTTGCTCTATGGGGAATCGCTTTCCTCCCGCTCCCCTCCTCTTCGTCATCGTCGGACCTGTTCCGACGACCCATGCGTGGTGAGCAGGACCAGTAGGGCCCGCGTCTCCGACGACTCCCCACCCGCAGCCGTGTTCATGGGTCGTCGGAACAAGTCCGACGATGACGAGAAGAATGTTCGCTGTGCTCCCTGGAGCACCTCACCCTCGACGAACTGCATTCCGGCGCCTACCTTCCTCGGCAACTCCGGGGGAGACTTCCATGCTTTCACGTCGTCTGATGCTGGCCGGCGCCGCTTCGAGCCTGGCCGCCGCCTGTTCACCGAAAGGCGGCGACAAGGCGGTCACGGCGGCCGACGCCCTGACCACGATCCGCTTCGCCACCGACTGGCGGGCGCAGGGCGAGCACGGCGGCTTCTACCAGGCGCTGGCCACCGGCGAGTACGAGAAGCGCGGCCTGAAGGTCGAGATCCTGCAGGGCGGCCCGGGCGTGAACGTGCCGCAGCTGCTGGCCGCGGGCGGCGTCGAGTTGGGCATGGGCTCCAACAGCTTCATCCCGCTGAACATGGCCAGGGAGAAGGCGCCGGTGAAGGCTGTCGCCGCCTTCTTCCAGAAGGACCCGCAGGTCCTGATCGCCCACCCGAACACCGGCGTGAACTCCATCGCCGACATGAAGGGCCGGCCGATCCTGCTGGCCGACGCCTCGGTCACCGCCTTCTGGGTCTGGCTCAAGAGCAAGTACGGTTTCACCGACGCCCAGGTCCGCAAGTACAATTACAGCCTGGCGCCGTTCCTGGCCGACAAGCGGGCTATCGTTCAGGGCTATCTGTCGAGTGAGCCCTATACCATCGAACAGGAGGCGGGCTTCAAGCCGGCGACCTTCCTGCTGGCTGACGAAGGCTACCCCGGCTACGCCACCATGGTCCTGGCCCCCGAAACGCTGATCGCCGGCAAGCCGGAGGCGGTGAAGGCCTTCATCGAGGCCAGCGCCATCGGCTGGGGGACCTACCTGACCGGCGACGCGAGCAAGGCCGACGCGCTGATCCTCAAGGACAATCCGGAGATGACGCCGGCGCTGCTGGCCAACGCCCGCAAGCAGATGCGCGACTACGGAATCGTCGACTCCGGCGACGCCAAGACTGGCGGCGTGGGCGTGATGACAGACGCCCGCTGGGCGGAATTCTTCCGGGTGGCCTCCGAGCAGGGCGTCTACCCGAGGGACATGGACTACCGCGCCGGCTACACGCTGCAGTTCGTGACGAAGGCGAAGGGTTGACGGGAGCCAATGTGCGCTCCTCCCCATCATCGTCATGACCCGACTTGTTCGGGCCACCCATGAACACGGCCGCCCGAGTTGAAGCTCATCTCTCGCCGTCATCCTGGGCCCTGTGCCCAGGACCCCTCGTTGAGCTTCCACGTGAGAGCGAGGTTTCGCACTCACCTGCGGCCGACACAGGGGTCCTCGCCACAAGGGCGAGGATGACGAGTGTTGGAGGCGAGGACCTTCCTTCCGTCTCACCACGCATGGGTGGCCCGAACGAGTCGGGCCATGACGGGGTAGAGAGATCGCCACCGGGCGGCTGGCCCGGATCAGGGCAGCTGGATTTCATCGCATGACCGCCTCGCTCACCAACGTCGAGGTCGACTATCGCGGGCGGGGGCGCGTGCTGGGACCCGTCGACCTGGCGATCGGCGAGGGCGAGATCATCGCCCTGGTCGGGCCGTCGGGCTGCGGCAAGTCGACGGCCATGAGGCTGCTGGCCGGGCTTGAACAGCCCACGCGCGGCGTCGTCCAGCGCGAGGCCGGGCGGGGCGAGACCTCGCTGGTGTTCCAGGCCGCCACCCTGGCCCCGTGGATGAGCGCGGCGGCAAATGTCGCCCTGCCGCTGGAGCTGTCGGGCGTGGACCGCCACACGGCCCGGGCGCGTGCGTCGGAGGCGCTGGCCCGCGTCGGCCTGGCCGGTGTGGACGCCTCGCGCCCGGCGCAGCTGTCGGGCGGGATGGCCATGCGGGTGTCACTGGCCCGGGCGCTGGTCACCCGGCCCCGCCTGCTGCTGCTGGACGAGCCGTTCGCGGCGCTGGATGAGATCACCCGCCGCACCCTGGCCGACGACGTACTGACCCTTTGGGCGGAACTGAAGCCCGCCATCCTCTTCGTGACCCACAATGTCGAAGAGGCCGTCTACATGGCCTCGCGCGTGGTGGTCATGACGTCCGGACCGGGGGTCATCGCCGGCGAGGTCGCCATCGACGCGCCCCTGCCCCGTCCCGCCGGCTTCCGTGTCACCGAGCCTTTCCGCGCCGCCGCCGAAACCGTCTCGGCCCTTCTGGCCAAGGGTATGGAGCGGGCGGCATGAAGTCGCTGACGGCCATCGCCATTCCCCTGGTGTTCATCGCCCTGCTGCTGGCGATCTGGGAAGCGGCTTGCAGGCTGACCGGCGTGCCGGCCTATCTGCTGCCGCCGCCCTCGGCGATCAGCGCGAGCCTGGCCGAGGGCTGGCCCCTGCTGCTGTCCTCGGCCTGGAACACCCTGTTCACCGCGTTGACCGCTCTGCTGGTGGCCAGCCTGCTGGCGTCGAGCCTGGCGCTGCTCACCGCCCTCAGCCCGGTGATCGAGCGGGCGATCCAGCCCGTGGCGGTCACGCTGCAGGTCACGCCGGTGATCGCCGTCGCGCCACTGGTCATCATCTGGGCGGGGCTCGACCATCCGGAGCGGGCCGTTGTGGTGCTGGCCACGATCGTCGCCTTCTTTCCGATCTTCTCGGGCGCCGTCACCGGGCTCAAGGCGGCCGACCCCGATCTGGAGCGCCTGTTCGATCTCTATGGCGCCAGCCGCTGGCAGAAGCTGCTGCGCCTGCGGCTGCCCTCGGCGGTTCCCTACCTGCTCGAAGGTCACAAGGTCGCGGCGGGGCTGGCGGTGATCGGGGCGGTGATCGGCGAATTCGTGGCCGGATCCGGCGGCGCCCAGGGCCTGGCCTGGCGGATCCTCGAGGCAGGCAACAGGCTGCAGACCGCCAGCATGTTCGCGGCGCTGTTCGTCCTGGCCGCAATGGCCGCGGTGCTGCATGCGCTGCTGCAGATGGCGGAACGGCGGGCGCTGGTCTGGTGGCGGGGCCGTTAGGCGGCGATTAAGCGGCGCGCGGTAAGGACAGAGCCGTACCCCTGCGGCGGACTCCTGCATGCGTTTTGTTCTCGCCATCACGATCCTGACGGTCAGCGCCACAGCCGCGCAGGCCGCCGAGGATCGCTATGGTCCGGCCCGCGACCGTTCCAGAGCCGCGTCCGGACAGGGCGTCGCCGCGCCCTACACCGGGCCGATGCTGACCTGGACCGGCAAGACACCCGCTCAGACGGCGGCGACGCCCGCATCCGCTGCGTCTGCCATGCCCCAACCTGTCGCCCCCTGGGCCGGTCCGGTCGCCGCCTTCGCCGGCCAACGCGCCGCCCCCTATCCCTCGATCTCCGCCCAGGCCCCGGTCGCCGCCGACTATGGGCCCGCCCCCCAGTTTGCGCCGCCGACCCTGCCGAACAGCCTCTACGACAGGCCGGTCGCGGCGCCGATGGCTGCCGCGCCATCCACGCCCGCGCCCCGCTATGAAGCACCCGTGAGCCTACGGGCCGCCGCCCCGGACGGACAACGCGCCGCCCCCTACCCCTCGATGTCCGCCCAGGTCCCCATCGCCGCCTACGGGACTGTCCCGGAGGCTGCGCCGAAGCCGGCGCTGTCGACCAGCCTCTATGGCAGGCCGGCCGCCGCGCCGGTGGCTGCCGCACCGGCCGGACAACGCGCCGCCCCCTATCCCTCGATGGCCGCCCAGGCCCCGACCGCCGCCTATGGCCCCGACGCGCAGGTCTCGCCGAAGCCAGCCCCGCCGACCAGCCTCTATGACAGGCCCGCCGCCGCGCCGGTGGCCGCCGCCACGCCCGCGCGACCGCAGGCCGCCGTGGCGCCGGCGCCGGCCGCGCCAAAGCCCGTGCGGGCGCCCGCCGACGCCGGCCGGTCGAAGGCCTATTCCGTGCTGCGCGAGTTCGGCGGGGTGCCGGACCCGATCGATATCCCGCCCCCGACCTCCTACTGGGCGACCCGGGCCGATGCGCCCCCCGTCGACGCTGTCGAGGTCAGCCTGGCCCCCGATGGCGGCGTCGGCGCCGAAGAGGTGGACGGCGCGGCGGGCGAGGACGAGGCTTCCGAGGCCGCCCGCCGTCGCGAACGTGACTGGAATCGCGCCCGGGCGGCGGAGGCGAGGCGATGAGCATGACCGGTAGTCGACTTTATGACCTGATCGCCCTGGCGCAGGAGCCGTCCAGCGAGCGGCGCCGCGAACTGCTGCGCGGCGTGACGGACATGTTCTTCTCCGGCGAGACCCACGCCGCCGCGGAGATTGACCTGTTCGACGCCGTGCTGGGGACGCTGGCCAACGAGATGGAAGTGGCCGTCCGCGCCGAGCTGGCCGCGCGGATGTCCGACGCCGACTCTCCGCCGCTCGGCCTGATGCGCAGCCTTGCCGCCGACGAGATCGCCGTCGCCCGGCCGTTGCTGGAGCGCTCCCGGGCGCTCAGCGACGAATACCTGGTGCAGCTGGCGCGGACCAAGGGCCAGGAGCACCTGCGCGCCATTTCCCGACGACCAACCGTGTCACCGGTGTTGTCGGACGCCATTGTCGAACGAGGCGACGACGACACGCTCGGCCTGCTGCTGCGCAACGCCGGCGCCGAGCTGTCGCGAAAGGCTCATGAACGGGCCGTCGACCGGGCCGTGGCCAATCCCGACCTGCACGAGGCTGTCGTCGGGCGCCAGCAGCTGCCCATCGATCTGCTCAACGAGATGTACTTCGTGGTCGAGGCGCAGCTGCGCGACCGGATCACCAGCGCCAATGCCGCCATCGACCCGGCCCAGCTCGAAGCCGCCCTGGCCGCCGGCCGCAAGCGCGTGGCGCTGGGCGACGGTGCGCTGCCCGCCGACTACGCCGAGTCTGAGGCCGCCGTTCGCGCCCAGATCGCCCGCGGCGAGATGGGTCCGCGGGTGCTGGCAGCCATGCTGCGCAATCGCGAGATGACCCGCTTCCTGGTCGCCCTGGCCGAGATGGCGGATATCGACTTCCACACCGCCCGGCGCATCCTGGAGCGCAAGGAACTCGACGCCCTGGCCATCGTCTGCAAGGCCGCCGACTTCGACCGAAGCCTCTTCCTGACCTTCACGGTGCTGATGCTCGACCGCGCCGACGATGCCATGACCCGGGCCAAGTCCTATGGCGACCTCTACAACGACCTGCCCAAGGACACCGCCCTTCGCACCATCCGCTTCTGGCGTATGCGCCGCACGACCGGCGACGTCGCGGCGGCGTAGGGTCGGCTTCCCGGGCGGATTTTCGACGATCAGCCGTCGCGGCGGGCGGCCGCTTGTCCTAGATTGAGGGCATGCGCACAGAAACGCCCCAGCCCGTCCGCCTGGTCGATTACCGGCCGCCCGCCTACCTGATCGACGAGGTGTTCCTCGACTTTTCGCTGGAGCCCGCGGCGACACGGGTGAAGGCGAAGCTGACGGTCAGGCGCAATGGCGACCACGCCGAGCCGCTGGTGCTTGACGGCGACAGCCTGAAGACGGTCTCCGTCGCCGTGGACGGCGCCCCTCACCCGTTCGAGGAAACCGCCGAGGTCCTGACGCTGTCAGGCCTTCCCGAGGCGTTCACACTGGAGACCGAGGTCGAGATCAACCCCTCGGCCAACACCGAGCTGATGGGACTCTACATCTCCGGCGGGCGGTTCTGCACCCAGTGCGAATCCGAAGGCTTCCGCCGCATCACCTGGTTCCTCGACCGGCCGGACGTGCTGGCGCGCTACACGGTGCGGATGGAGGCCGACAAGGCCTTCGACCGCCTGCTGGCCAACGGCAACCGCGTCGAGGCCGGCGACCTGCCGGGCGGCCGCCATTACGCCGTCTGGAACGACCCCTTCCCCAAGCCCTGCTACCTGTTCGCGCTGGTGGCCGGCGAGCTTGACGAGCTGGCGGGCAGCTTCGTGACCATGTCGGGCCGGACCATCGACCTGCGCGTCTACGTCGACACCGGCATGGCCCGCCGCGCCGAGTACGCCATGGACAGCCTCAAGCGGGCCATGAAGTGGGACGAGGAAGCCTTTGGCCGGGAATATGATCTCGACCTTTTCATGATCGTCGCCGTTCGCGACTTCAACTTCGGGGCGATGGAGAACAAGGGCCTCAACATCTTCAACGCCGCCCTCCTGCTGGCCGACCAGCAGACCGCGACCGACACGGACTACGAACGCATCGAGAGCGTCGTGGCCCACGAATACTTCCACAACTGGACCGGCGACCGGATCACCTGCCGCGACTGGTTCCAGCTCTGCGTGAAGGAAGGCCTGACCGTCTTCCGCGACCAGTGCTTCAGCGCCGACATGCGTGGCGAGGCGGTGCAGCGGATCAAGGACGTGAAGGCCCTGCGCGCCCGGCAGTTCTCCGAGGACGCCGGCCCGCTGGCCCACCCGGTGCGGCCCTCGGCCTACATCAAGATCGACAACTTCTACACCGCGACGATCTACGAGAAGGGCAGCGAGGTCATCCGCATGCTGAAGATCCTGCTGGGCGCGGAAATGTTCCGCGCCGGCATGGACCTCTATTTCGACCGTCACGACGGCGAGGCCACCACGGTCGAGGCCTTCATCCAGTGCTTCGCCGATGTCTCGGGCCGCGACATGACCGCCTTCTTCGGCTGGTACGAGCAGGCCGGCACCCCGAACGTCGAGGTGACCACCGACTGGGACGCCGGCAAGGGCGAGGTGGCCATCACCCTGCGCCAGAACACCGCCCCGACGCCGGGCCAGCCGGACAAGAAGCCCCTCCCCCTGCCCGTCCTCATCGGCCTGCTGCACGACGACGGGCGGCCGATGGGCGAGGAGACGCTGGTCATCCTCGACACCGCCGAAACCACTGTGCGGCTCCCGGCGCCCGAGCGGCCGGTGTTGTCGCCGTTGCGCGGCTTCTCCGCCCCGGTGAACCTGACCACCGACAGCGAACCCAGGGACCGCTACGTCCTGCTGGCCGCGGACCCCGACCTGTTCAACCGCTGGGAGGCCGGCCAGGGCCTGGCCCGCGACCTGATCCTGGCCCGCGCGGCCGGGACGCCGGACGAGGTGGCCGAGGAGCGCTATGCCGAGGCCGTCGGCCGCGCGCTGGCCGACCAGGCGGCGGAACCGGCCTTCAAGGCGTTGATCCTGACCCTGCCCAGCGAGCCGGACCTGTCGATGGCCATGTCGCCGGCCGATCCGGCGGCGATCCACGACGCCCGCAATGCGCTGCGGGCGCGCCTGGCCGTCCATCTGGGCGACGACCTTCGTCGCCAGCACACGGGTCTTTCGGACAGCGCGCCCTTCTCGCCGGACGCCGCCTCGGCCGGCCGACGCGCGCTGCGCAACGCGACCCTGGAGCTGCTGGCGGTCGACCCGCACAGCGGCAACCGCGACCTGGCCGCCCGCCACTTCGAGACGGCGACCA
>JBIKTU010000045.1:0-9069 GCA_044347965.1 Caulobacter sp. | reverse complement strand
GATCTCTCGGCCGAGGTGCGGGCGGTCTGGTCCGACGGCGAGGCCGACACCGACGGCTTCGCCGGCGACGACGACAGCTACGGAACCACCGGCGAGCTGGTCGTCTACACCGGCCTGAACCTCGTCCTGCTGGACGGCCGGCTGAAGAACCGGCTGGCGTTCGGCTACACCGAGACCGACCGCGAGGCCTACGTCCCGTCCGACCCTGTCGCGCCCCTCAGCTTCGAGGGTGTGGGCGAGATCCGCCGCTGGGAGTACCAGGGCGTGCTGGCCGTGAACGAGGACTGGACCGCCACCTTCGGCCTGGAGAGCGAGCAGGCCGAGATGCGCCAGCGCGCGCCCTGGACCTTCGATCCCAATCCGCCGTTCACCAGCGGCAAGGTGGGGGTCGACAGCGTCTACGCCCAGGCCCAGGGCGTGATCGTTCCCGGTCTGACGATCACCACTGGCCTGCGCCGCGATGAGCATGACGAATACGGCGGCCACACCCTGGGGTCGCTGGCCGGCGCCTGGAGCCTGAACGACGGCGCCACGGTCCTGCGGGCCAGCTTCGGCCAGGGCTTTCGCGCCCCGGGCCTCTATGAGCTCTACAGCGAGTACGGCAACACCGCCCTCAGCCCGGAGGAGTTCAACAGCTGGGATCTCGGCGTCGAGCAGCGCCTGGGCGCGGATGCGGTCGTCTCGGCCACGTACTTCCGGCGCGAGGCGGACAACGAGATCCGCTTCTACAGCTGCGCCTTCGGCTCGCCCGAGCCGCTGTGCAACCCGAACGGCGTCTTCCGCTTCGGCTACTACGACAACATCCAGAAGACGCAGGCCCAGGGCCTGGAGCTGTCGGGCCGCGCCGAGGCCGGGCCGCTGACCCTGAGCGGCAACTACACCTGGACGGAGGCGCAGAACGCCTCCGGCCCCAACGACGGCAACCAGCTGCCGCGCCGGCCCGAGCACATGGCCAACGTCCAGGCGACCTGGCGCTGGTCGGAGGCTGTCACAACGACGGCGGCGGTGCGGTACGTCGGCGAGGCTTTCAATAACGACGCCAACACCGTCGTCATGGACGCCTACAGCCTGGTCGACCTGCGGGCGTCATGGCAGGTCAGCGAGACCATCGAGCTCTACGGCCGGGTCGAGAACCTGACGGACGAGGACTACGAGACCGCGCGGGGCTATGGAACGCCGGGACAGGGCGCCTTCATCGGCGTCCGGGCCCGGTTCTAGGGAGCAGCAGACTTGCCGGCGTTGATGATCCAGGGCTGCGGGTCCGACGTCGGCAAGTCGGTGCTGGTCGCCGGACTTGTCCGGGGAGACGGGATTGGGGGCGTTCAGCTGCCATGCTATACCCCCAACCCAAAGGGCGGCCCCATCGGCCGCCCGTCTTCGTTCTGAGCCATGTCCGCCACCCTCCCCATCCCCGCCGAGCTCGAGGACGTCCAGGTCGTCACCTTCGGGTGCCGGCTGAACGCCTACGAGAGCGAGGCCATCCGGGCGCGGGCGCAGGCGGACGGGCTGCAGGACGCGGTGGTGTTCAACACCTGCGCGGTGACGAACGAGGCGGTGCGCCAGGCGCGGCAGGCGATCCGCAAGGCGCGGCGCGAGCGGCCGGGGGCCCGGCTGATCGTCACCGGCTGCGCGGCCCAGATCGATCCCGCCGCCTTCGCCGCCATGCCCGAGGTCGACCTCGTGCTCGGCAACGCCGAGAAGGCCGCCCCCGGCGCGCTGGGCGACACCACCGCCCGGGTGCGGGTCAACGACATCATGTCGGTGCGCGAGACGGCCGGCCATCTGGTCGACGGCCTGAAGGATCGCGCGCGGGCCTATGTCGAGGTCCAGAACGGCTGCGACCATCGCTGCACCTTCTGCATCATCCCCTACGGCCGCGGGAACTCCCGCTCGGCGGCGGCGGGCGAGGTGGTGGAACAGGTCCGCAGGCTGACGGCCGAGGGCTATCGCGAGGTGGTGCTGACCGGCGTCGACATCACCAGCTGGGGCGCCGACCTGCCGGGCCAGCCGACGCTGGGCCAGCTGGTGGCGCGGATCCTCAAGCTGGCCCCGGACCTGCCGCGCCTGCGGCTGAGCTCGATCGACGCCGCCGAGATCGATCCGGACCTGATGCGCTGCCTGGCCGAAGAGCCGCGGCTGATGCCCTACCTGCATCTGTCATTGCAGGCGGGCGACGACCTGATCCTCAAGCGGATGAAGCGCCGCCACCTGCGCGCCGACGCGCTGAAGCTGATCGCCGACGTCCGCGCGGTGCGGCCCGACACCGCGTTCGGCGCCGACCTGATCGCCGGCTTTCCGACCGAGAGCGAGGCGGCGTTCGAGAACACCCTGAAGCTGGTCGAGGAGGCGGGCCTCTCCTTCCTTCACGTCTTCCCCTACAGCGCCCGTCCGGGAACCCCGGCCGCGAAGATGCCGCCCGTGAAGGGCCCGGTGATCAAGGACCGCGCCCGCCGCCTGCGCGAGGCCGGCGACGCCGCCCTGCAGCGGCATCTGGAGCGGCAGGTCGGTCGGGTCCTGAACGGTCTGGTAGAGCGCGACGGCTTCGCGCGGGCCGACGACTTCACCGAGATCGCGTTCACCGGCGTGGCGCCCGTCGGTGAGATTGTCCGGATGCGGATTACCGGCGTCGATGGCGCGCGCGTGGCCGCCGAGCTGGTCGCGTGAGCGTTTCAGACAGCTGCCACTGACCTGATCCTTCCCCATGGAGGGAGGAAGGGAGTAGGCTGAAGTCCGGTGTCCGGGCGGGGCGAAGGTCATGAGCAAGACCACACGGATCTGGGCGATTCTCACTACGGCGGCCGGCCTCACCACCCTGGCCGTCACTATCCTGTTCCAGGTCCTGCCGGAGGTCGCCGCCGGGCGCGCCGCCGGGTGCTATGGCGCGCCGCCGGTGATCGCCTTCGAATTCGCCCGCACCGCCCAGCAGGCCTCGGCGCTGTTCGGGACTGGCGAGTGCCGGGCCATGACCCTCGCCGCCATGGACGCCATCAACCGGCTCGACATGGCCGCCTACATCCCGGCCTACACGTTGTTCGCGGTGGTTGGCGCGATCTTCGCGGCCCGAGGGGCCAGGCCCCGGCTGGCGCTGCTGGCCATCCTGGCGGCGATCACCGCCCTGGTCGCCGACTATGTCGAGACCACGACCCTGCTGGCCATCACCGCCGACTTCGCCGCCGCGACCGACGCCATGACCGAGCGCGCCTCGACGGCGGCCTGGATCAAGTTCTTCGCGCTCGGGGTCCACGGCCTGCTTGTCGCGGCGGTCTGCTTCAGGGCGGCGCCGAGGCGCTGGATTGTCGGCGCGGCGATGGCGCCACCGCTTCTGGGCGTGATCGCGGCGGCGACAGATCCCGATACGCGCGCCGGCCTCATGACCCTTGGGATGACGCTCGGCTGGCTGACAATGCTGGCCTTCGCGGCGAAGGAATCTGTGTGGCCGGTGAGGACCCAGGGGACAGGTTAAGGTGTCCCTGCAGGGACACCTTAACCTGTCCCCGATCCCTTCCCGAACGCCGGGAGGCTCCAGCCCCAGCGCAGGGCCGCGCCCCGTAGCGCCAGGCCGGCGGTGAAGCCCGCGCCGCCGGCGACCAGCCGGTCGACGCCCAGACTCGCCAGCCCCACGAACACCGCCGCCGCCAGCAGGGAAGCGGTGACGTAGATCTCCCGCCGCAGCAGCACCGACGGCTCACCGGCCAGCACGTCTCGGATCACTCCGCCAAAGCAGGCGGTCAGCACCCCCATCACCGTCGCGGGGATGGGACCCAGGCCCAGGCTCAACGCCTTGGCCGCCCCGACCACGGCGTAGGCGGCCATGCCGATGGCGTCGAGCCAGAGCAGGGCGCCCATCCGCCAGGTCCGCTCGCCGACCAGCCAGACCGCCACGGCAGCCGCCAGGCAGACGATCAGATAGCCCGGGCTGGAGATCCAGAACACCGGCGCGTCGATCAGCAGGTCGCGCAGCGTGCCGCCGCCGACGCCGGTGATGGCCGCGAAGAAGGCGAAGGTGACGATGTCGTGTCTCTGCCGCGCCGCCGCCAGCGCGCCCGTCGCCGCGAACACGGCGACGGCGGCGTAGTCGAACACGGCGAAGGCGGTCTCGAGCGCGGTCATGGAACAGGTTCTAGCGCGGTTCGGTGCGTCCTTCGACACGCCCGCTGCGCGGGCTGATCAGGATGACAGACTCTTTGGTGCTTCAATCCACGTCATCCTGAGCAGCGTCCGCAGGACGCGTGTCGAAGGACGCAGGGCGCCCGCCACCGGGTTTGATTGAGCCCGTCGCGTCTAACGGCTAAGAGCCCCCTATGGCTGAACAGAAACAAGGCTGGTTCAAGCGGCTGACCTCCGGGCTTTCGCGGACGACCCGCGAGATGACCGAGCAGGTCACCAGCGTGCTGGTGAAGAAGCCGCTCGACCAGGACCAGCTCGACCAGCTGGAAGAGATGCTGATCGAGGCCGATCTCGGCCCGCACGCCGCCGCCCGGATCGCCAGGGCCTTCGGCGAGGCGCGCTTCGGCAGGTCCTCGACCGAGGACGAGGTCAAGGAGGCCCTGGCCGAGGCGGTCGCCGCCGAGCTGGTTCCGCGTCAGGGCGTGTTCGACCCGCTGTCGGGACCCCGGCCCTACGTCGTTCTGTTCGTCGGGGTGAACGGCTCGGGCAAGACCACCACACTGGGCAAGATCGCCTCTGACCTGACCGGCCGCGGGGCGAAGGTGCTGATCGCCGCCGGCGACACCTTCCGCGCCGCCGCCGTCGGCCAGCTGCAGGTCTGGGCGCAGCGGGCGGGCGCCGATTTCATGTCGCGCGAGACGGGGGCCGACTCCGCCGGCCTCGCCTTCGACGCCGTGGAGAAGGCGCGGGCCGAGGGCCATGACGTGGTTCTGATCGACACCGCCGGCCGGCTGCAGAACAAGCAGGACCTCATGAACGAGCTCCTGAAGGTCATCCGGGTGATCAAGAAGGTCGACCCTGAGGCCCCGCACGAGACCCTGCTGGTGCTCGACGCCACCGTGGGCCGCAACGCCCTGGCCCAGGAGAAGATCTTCGGCAACCAGGTGGGCGTTTCCGGCATCGTGATGACCAAGCTCGACGGCACCGCCCGCGGCGGGGTGCTGGTGCCTGTGGCCCAGGCCTCGGACTCCCCCATCAAACTGATCGGCGTCGGTGAAGGCGTCGAGGACCTGCAACCCTTCGACGCCCGGGCCTTCTCGCGCTCGCTCGTCGGACTGGAGACTTAAGGCCATGGCCGGATCGAATACGCGCTGGGTGCGCACGGCGGTCGACTACGGGGCGCCCATCGCCTTCGCGGTCACCTATTTCGGCTTCGGGCGCGACATGCTGCTGGCGACCGGCGTGCTGGTCGCGGCCTCGATGCTGGCGCTGGTCGTCGGCTACATTGTCGAGCGACGGATCGCGCCGCTGCCGCTGATCGCCGGCATCTTCGCCCTCGTGTTCGGCGGCCTGACCCTGATCTTCGACGATCCGTCGTTCGTGAAGATGAAGCTCAGCTTCCAGAACGCCGCCTTCGCCGCCGCCCTGCTGGGCGGCGTTGCGCTGGGGAAGAACCCGCTCAAGCTGCTGCTCGGCGGAAGCCTGAAGATGGACGACGCCGCATGGCGTACGCTGACGGTTCGCTACGGCCTCTACTTCGTGGCCATCGCCATCGCCAACGAGATCGTCTGGCGCACCCAGACCGACGAGGTCTGGGTCGGCTTCCGCATCGCCGTACTGCCACTGGCCATCGTCTTCTCGCTGACCCAGGTGCCCTTCATGATGAAGCATCTTCAGCAGCCGGATGACCAGGGATCGACCCCCGCGCCGCCCGATCCGCGTGTCTGACCGGACAGGGATCGTCCGTCGTCAAATCGTCGTGTAGGCTCGCTAGGCTCCGCACCGGATAGCCGGAGGGGGATCTGTCATGGCGAAAGAAAAGTCCGCGAAACGTGCGCCGGCCGTCGAGGCCTCCGTCGGCCACCTGCTGCATCGCGCCGCCCAGCGGGCGCTTGATTTCTACGCCGAGGAAGCCGGTCCGGGCGCCGTGACCCAGCGCCAGCACGCGGTGCTCGCCGCCGTCGCCGCCCGCGAGGGCGCCGCCCAGGCCGACCTCGTCGCCGCCACCGGCGTCGACCGCTCGACCCTGGCCGACATGGTCGCCCGGATGATCGACAAGGGGCTGCTGGCCCGTGAACGGTCCAGCATCGGCGGACGCCCGCCTGCTCAACCTGCTGACCAAGAGCCAGCGCGCTGTCATCCTCGAGGCGCTCGCCGCCCTGGCCACGGGCGTCGCCATCGAGAAGAAGGCCAAGGCTCCGAAGGCGGACAAGCCTGCCAAGGCGCCGAAGGCCGAAAAGAAGAAAAAGAAGAAGGCCAAGCCGACCGAGATCCCGGGCGGCGGCGGGGACTGATCCGGCCTCAGCCTAGACCTTGATGTCCAGCAAGGACCCGGGCCGCAGGATCTTCTGCGGCGGGTCCTGCGGCGCGGTGAAGGTCGCGCGGACACGCTCCGCATGCGGTTGCGGGGTCGTCCCGGTGGGGACTACGGGCGCCTGAACCGGCGCCTGGCCGGAGGCGGCCCTGCCGAGCGCCTGTTCGAAGAAGGCCCCGCGCGCGCTCTGCCGCGCATCGCCCGCGCCGCCGGACGCGGGCTGCGGGACGGTCGGCCAGACGGGCGGTCGGACGGCGGTCACAGGCGATTCCCAAACATGGTTAACCGCCGGGAAACTATGACGCCGCCGATGAAGCGGGCGTTAACGCGCCTTCGCCAGCAGCGCTTCGGAGTCAGCCCGGGTCAACGGTCCGCTGTGCTTGGCCAGGATCGTCCCGTCCGAGCCGATCAGATAGGTCTCCGGCACGCCGGTGACGCCGAACTCCAGGCCGGCGCGGCCATCGCGATCGATCAGCTTGACGCGGAACGGATCACCCAGCCGGCCGATGAAGGCCGCGCTGTTCTCCGGCGCATCCTTGTAGGCGACGCCGACGATGGGCACGCCGCCGGCCTGCAGCCGCATCAGCTCGGGGTGTTCGATCTCGCAGGGCGCGCACCAGGAGGCGAAAAAGTTGACCAGCACGGGACCCCGCGCCGCCTCGGCCATCGCCACCGGACGGCCGGTGGTCAGGTCCGGCAGGCTGAGCGCCGGCATCGGCTTGCCGACCATGGCGCTCGGCTGGACCTGCGGGTTGCGCTTGAGGCTGTAGCCGATGAAGAGCGCCGCCAGCAGCGCCAGCGCGACCAGCGGCAGGAAGGCCAGCCAGCGCTTCACCGTCCGGACCTGTCCGACAGCCGCTCGACCTCGGCCCTCCAGCGGCGCGCGCGGGCAAGGCTGTCGGCGATCATCCAGAGGAAGCCGGCCGCCGTCACCGCGAAGGCGGGCCAGACGAAGAGGGCGTATTTGCCGGCGTCGAGATCGGGCATCAGGCCTCCGCCGACTTGAGGGCCAGGACCATGGCCTTGCGCCGCCACACCTCGGCCCGGATGCGGACCAGCCACAGCGAGCCGAACGCGGCCATGTAGCCAAGACCCATGAGCAGCAGCGGGATCAGGTAGTCGTTGGTCATGGCCGGGCCGTCGGCCCGGAACACGGAGGCGCCCTGGTGCAGGCTGTTCCACCAGTCGACCGAAAACTTGACGATCGGCAGGTTGATCAGCCCGACCAGCGCCAGAATGGCGGCGGCCCGGCCGCCCTTTGTCTCGTCATCCATGGCCGCGCGCAACGCGATGTAGCCGAGATAGAACAGCAACAGCACCAGCACCGAGGTCAGGCGCGCGTCCCAGACCCACCAGGTGCCCCACATCGGCTTGCCCCACAGCGAACCGGTGATCAGGGCCAGGGCGGTGAAGACCGCGCCCAGCGGCGCGGCGGCCTTGGCGGCGGCATCGGCGAGCGCGTGACGGAACACCAGGCTCAGGAAGCTGGCGACGCCCAGGCAGAGGTAGACGAACAGGGCGAGCCAGGAGGCCGGCACATGGATGAACATCATCCGCACCGTGTCGCCCTGCTGGTAGTCCTCGGGGGCGGCGAAGCCCAGCCACAGGCCGACCACGATCAGGAGGCCGGCCAGAACGCCGAACATCGGCGCGGCCCAGCGCGAGAAGGCCATGAACCGGTCGGGATTGGCGAGGAACGACAGCATCCCGCGCGGCTTACGGCGACGGGATCAACCGCGCAAGTCCATCGCCGCCTACGCCCCGTCGCGGAAGCCGGCGCCAAGGGAGGCCGGCGGACCCGCGCGGGGAGCGCGGGCGATCACCTTCACCCGGCGCCCATGCCGCCGGGGCCATGCTTCATCCGCGGACCGTGCCTCATCGGCAGGGCGTCGAAGGCCTTCTTCTGCGACGGCGTGAGCTGGCCGTAGAAGGCGCGGGTGGCGGCGGCGCGCGCCTCGAAGGCCGCATGGTGTCTGGCCATCCTCGCCGCCTGCATGTCCAGGCGCTCGGGCGTGGTCATCGGCTTCTGTTCGCGCTCGTCGCCGTCCGGACCCGGGTGGCCGGGGTGAGCGGCCTTTTCCGGCGGCTTGGTCGCGGCGAGGAAGGTCTGCAGCGCCGGCTCCTGCGCGTCCGTCAGCTGCAGCACATCGCGCAGATGCTGGGCGTGCCTGGCCGGGTCGGGATGGTGCATGCGGCGCATGCCGGGGCCGCCCGCCATCATCTCGCCGGGGCCGTCGCCGCCGCGCACGATGAGCAGGCGCTTCTCACCCTGGACGCCCGGCGCGCCCGCTGGGGCGGCGACGGCGATGGAAACGGCCCCGAGCGCCATCGCTCCGGCCAGAAGGAAGGATTTCGAGAACACAGAAGTCATGGGTTTCTCCCCTTGTCGTATCGAGGGGGGATCCCTGCGCCCTGGCTGTGTCCGGCGTTTGTCCGAAGACCGTCGCTTTGTTGCAGGTCTGACTTGCAGATCGCGATCGGCGCCGGATCAGTCGACGGCGTTGCGGCATGCCGCCGCCATCGCCAGGGGACTGAGCGCCACGGCCGCCGCCGTCCAGCCGGCCAGCAGCGCCAGCCCGGAGGTCCAGGGCAGACCGGCCGCCAGCTGGGTCAGGGCGCCGCCGCCGAAGATGACCGGCGGGGCGAAG
>JBIKTU010000044.1:0-9076 GCA_044347965.1 Caulobacter sp. | reverse complement strand
GCGGGCGGCCGGATCAGCGCCCGGGCGGTGACGCAGGGCGCGCCCTTTTCGTCCAGCACCGAGACAAGGGCCTCGCCCACGCCCAGCGCCTGGATGGCCTCGGCGGTGTCGAAGGCCGGATTGGGCCTGAACGAGGATGCCGCGGCCCGCAGGCCCTTCTGCTCGGCCGGGGTGTAGGCCCGCAGCGCGTGCTGGAAGCGGTTGCCCAGCTGGGCCAGCACGGTGTCAGGAATGTCGGCCGGGTTCTGGGTGACGAAATAGATGCCCACCCCCTTGGAGCGGATCAGCCGCACCACCTGCTCGACCTTCTCCAGCAGGGCCTTCGGCGCGTCGCGGAACAGCAGGTGGGCCTCGTCGAAGAAGAAGACCAGCCGGGGCTTGTCCGGATCGCCGATCTCGGGGAGCTCCTCGAACAGCTCGGCCAGCAGCCACAGCAGGAAGGTGGCGTAGAGCCGGGGGCTCTGGATCAGCCGGTCGGCCGCCAGCACCGAGACGACCCCGCGCCCGGACCCGTCGACCCGCATCAGGTCGCTCAGCAGCAGGGCCGGCTCGCCGAACAGGTTGGCCCCGCCCTGGGTCTCCAGGGTCAGCAGGCCGCGCTGGATGGTGCCGATGGTGGCCGCCGAGACGTTGCCGTACTCGACATCGATCTCCTTCTCGTTCTCGGCCACATACTTCAGCGCCGCTTGCAGATCCTTGAAGTCGAGCAGCAGCAGGCCCTCGGCGTCGGCGACCTTGAAGACGATGTTGAGCACGCCTTCCTGGACGTCGTTCAGCTCCAGCATCCGCGCCAGCAGCAGCGGGCCCATCTCCGAGACGGTGGTGCGGACCGGGTGGCCCTTTTCGCCGAACAGGTCCCAGAACACCGTCGGCGGGGCGTCGGGGCGCAGCTCCAGCTTCATGCCGGCCGCCCGGGCCAGCATCTTCTCGTTGGGCGAGCCGGGCTGGCAGATGCCGGACAGGTCGCCCTTCACGTCGGCGGCGAACACCGGCACCCCGGCGTCGGAGAAGCCCTGGGCGAGGATCTGCAGGGTCACGGTCTTGCCGGTGCCGGTCGCGCCGGCCACCAGGCCGTGCCGGTTGGCGCGGTCGAGCCGCATCGTCTCGGGCTTGTCGGAATAGCCGACGAACAGCAGTCCGGGATCGCTCGCGCCGTTCATTTCGTTCTCCATGAAACCGTGCGACCGAAGCTAGAGCACGATGCGGTCAGACGGAACCGTCCGACCGTTGAATCGTGCTCTGGAATCAAAAGCCTGGAGCCTGATTCAGCCTTCAGATGCTTCCATCTGAAGCCATCAGGCTCCAGGCCGGGCGGGGCGCTTCGCCAAGCTGGCGCATTGACGGCGCACGGGTCGACCGCGAGAGTCTCGCCCAGCCCAGATCGAGGATTCCATGGCCAAAGCGCCCGCCAAGCCCCCCGCCGCGAAACCCTCGCCCGTGGAGGTGAAACCGGCCAGGACCAGCAGTGACCGGATAACGCGCAACGCGGTGGTGATCATCGCCGTCATCGCCATCGGCTGCGCCCTGTGGCTGCTGCGCGGCATCCTGACGCCTCTGGCGCTGGCGATGTTCATGGCCATCATGGTCGACAGCTTCGCCCGCCGGCTCGAGATGCAGTGGCCGCGCCTGCCGGACGCGCTGTCGTTGCTGGCGGCGATTCTGCTGTCGCTGATGATCTTCGGCGTCAGCGCCGTGGTCGTGGCCGCCAACGCCGCCGACTTCGCCGGCAAGCTGGACATCTACCAGCACCGGCTCGACGAGCTCATCGTCCAGTTCGGAGGGGTCTTCCGGTTCCTGGGCGGCGAGGCGCCGGATTCGGTGGCCGACCTGATTCGGCGGGGCAACCCGACCGAGGCCCTGAGCAGCTTCGCCAACGGCCTGCGCGGCTTCGGGTCCGACGCCCTGTTCGTGCTGATCTACCTGGGCTTCATCATCGCGGCCCGCGGCGGATTCAGGCGCAAGATCGTTGCCCTGTTCCCGCACAGTCGCGATCGCGACGAGGCGGTGCTGGTGTTCAATCGCATCCGTTTCGGGGTGGAGCGCTACCTCTGGGTTCAGACCGTGACCGGCCTGATGATCGCCGGCGGCTCCTGGCTGGGGATGATGGCGCTGGGCCTCGACAACGCGCTGTTCTGGGCCTTTCTGATCTTCCTGGCCTCCTACATCCCGATCATCGGCGGCATCGTCGGCGTCGCCTTTCCGGTGGTCTTCGCGCTGCTGCAGTTCCAGAACCCCCTGTGGGCCCTGGTGCTGTTCGTGATCCTGCAGACCATCCAGGCCGTGGTCGGCAACATCATCACCCCGCGCATGCAGGGCGACAGCCTCAACATCGACCCGGTGGTGGTGCTGCTGTCGCTGGCCGCCTGGGGCCTGCTCTGGGGTCTGCCGGGGATGTTCCTGTCCACGCCCCTGGCGGTGATGGCGATGATCATCCTGGCGGAGTTCAACGGCTCTCGCTGGATCGCCATCCTGATGAGCGAGAACGGCGACCCCCAGGGGCTGGACAGCAATGGCCGGCGCCGTCGCGGCCGGCTTTTCGGCGAATCACGCCCGAACTCTTGAACCAGCGTAGAGGGCGCCTATCTGAAGTTCTGTCCGGGACGCACTCCCCTGCCCTCCCGGACGCCCCGGCGCCCCGCCCTCCCCCGAAAGGGCGCCGCGAAGAAAGCGCCGCGTCATCCCCCCTGACGCCGCGCCAGGAGCGCCGCCGGACCCCCCCTCCGGCGGCGCATTCTTTTTCAGGGCCCCGTCCGCCCGGCCATAGCCAGACCGACAGGGGCGACGCAACGGAAAGTTCTTGCCTAATCCGGCGGGTCGCGGTTGATCCGCCACCCAAGCGGGCTAGGCTCGCGGGAATGTTCCACGGGGAAACGCCATGAAAGGCGAAAGCCTTCACCCTGCCGCGCAGGGCCTCGACGCCGCCGGCCTGACCACCGCCTTCGCCGCCGCCCTCGGCCGAAAGCCGGGCGCGCTGAAACCCGACGAAGCCGCCTTCATCACACAGATCGCCGCCGGAGCCCTGGCCGAGGAGCTGCCCCAGGGCTCGCTGGGCGACGCCGGCGCGGCCCTGGCCGACTTCTGGACCTTCGGCGGCGGCGCTCGCGGCGAGGATCCGGCCATCCGCATCCGCGCCTGGACCGGCCCCGGCGGATCCTGGGGGCGCGACCTGCTGGAAATCGTCCAGCCGGACCGTCCCTTCCTCGTCGACTCGATCATGGGCGAGATCGCCGAAGCCGGCTTCCCGATCCGCGCCCTGTTCCATCCCGTGGTCGAACGCGGCGGGCGCCGGCTGTCGATGATCCAGGTGCACCTCGACCCGCTGGGCGACGACCGCGAACAGTCGCTGATCGCCGCCCTGGGGGCCGCCCTGGCCGACGTGCGCATGGCGGTGGAGGACTTCGACGCCATGCAGGCGCTGATGCGCCGAACGATCGAGGAGATGGCGACCGCCAGGATCCCGACCTCGCCCGAGGCGCTGGCCGAGGACATCGCCTTCCTCGAATGGCTCGAGGGCGAGGAGTTCGTGTTCCTGGGCGCCCGGGTCTACGAATACCCGCGCACCGCTGACGGCGGCTATGCGTCGGAGGAACCGCTGTTTCCGGCCGAGGGGAACCTCGGCGTCCTGCGTGATCCGGAGCAGCGTGTCCTGCGCCGGGCCAGCGAGCCGGCCATCCTGTCCCGCACGCTCCAGACCCACCTGGAAAGCGCCCCGCCGCTGACGGTGGCCAAGTCTAACCTGCGCTCCCGGGTCCACCGCCGCGGCTACATGGACTACGTCGGCGTCAAGCGGTACGGCGCCGACGGCAAGCCCTCGGGCGAGGTCCGCTTCGTCGGCCTGTTCACCGCCGAGGCCTACGACGCTCCCGCCCGCGATGTGCCGCTGATCCGCCGCAAGGTGGCCGGCGTTCTGGCCAGCGCCGCCGTGACCCGCGGCGGGCACAGCGAAAAGCGGCTGCGCAACATCCTCGAGACCTGGCCACGAGACGAGCTGTTCCAGACCTCGGAGGAGGAGCTCCAGACCCTGGCCCTGGGCGTCATGCACCTGCACGACCGGCCGCGGGTGCGGATCTTCGCGCGCCGCGACCCCTTCGACCGCTTTGTATCGGTCCTGCTGTTCGTGCCCCGCGAGCGCTACGACTCCGGGGTTCGGGAGCGCGCCGGGCGAATCCTCGCCGAGGCCTTCGAAGGCCGGGTGTCGGCCTGGTATCCCAGCTTCTCGGATGCGCCGCTGGCCCGGGTTCACTTCATTCTTGGCCTGGAGCCGGGCCGGCATGTCGACCCGGACCTGTCGGCTGTCGAGGCGGAGATCGCCGAAACGACCCGCACCTGGGGTGATCGCTTCGACGCCGCCGTCCGCGCCGCCCCGCCCGCCGGCGGGATCGCCCCAACCCTGGGCCGCTGGGCCGGCGCCTTCAGCACCGGCTACCGCGACTTCTATCCCGCCGAAGAGGCCCTGATCGACCTGGCCGAGATCGACGCCATGGGCGAGGAGGAGTTCCGCACCCGGGCCTTCCGCAATGTCGGCGATTCGGCGATCCGCTTCCGGTTCAAGGTCTACCGGCGCGGCGAGTCCGCGCCGCTGTCTGACGTCATGCCGATCCTTGAGCATATGGGCCTGAAGGCCCTGATCGAGGACGCTTTCGAACTGACGCCGATGGCGGCGGGCGGGGCTCGCGAGACTGTCTGGGTGCACGAGTTCCTGCTTGAGGACGAGGGCGGGGAGCATCTGGTCTTCGCCGAGGTCCAGGACGCCTTCGAATCGGCGTTCACCGCGGTCTGGACCGGTCGCACCGAGAGCGACGGCTTCAACAGGCTGGTGCTGGAACTGGGCGTGTCCTGGCGGGACGCCGCCCTGATCCGGGCCCTGGCCCGGTACCGCCAGCAGTCGGGCCTCGATCCCAGCCAGGCGGTGCAGGAACAGGCGCTGAGGGAGCATCCGGGCGTCGCCCGCCTGATCCTCGATCTGTTCCGGATAAGGTTCGACCCGGCCATCGCCGTCGACGTCAAGGCGCGCGAGGGCCAGGCCGCGGCGGTGATGGAGGAGATCGTCCACGCGCTGCAGGCGGTCGAGAGCCTGGACCACGACCGGGTGCTGCGTCGCCTGGCCCTGCTGGTGGCCGCCCTGAAGCGCACCAACTTCTACCAGACCGGGGAGGATGGGCGGCCCAAGCCCTACATCTCGTTCAAGGTCGCCAGCCGCGAGCTGGACGATCTGCCGGCGCCCAAACCCTACCGCGAGATCTTCGTCTCGGCCCCCCATGTCGAGGGCGTCCATCTGCGCTTCGGTCCCGTGGCCCGCGGCGGCCTGCGCTGGTCCGACCGCCGCGACGACTTCCGCACCGAGGTGCTGGGCCTGGTCAAGGCGCAGCAGGTCAAGAACGCGGTCATCGTGCCGGTCGGCTCCAAGGGCGGCTTCTATCCCAAGCACCTGCCGCGCGGCGGAACGCCCGAGGCGATCCGCGCCGAAGGCATCCGCGCCTACCGCACCTTCCTGTCGGGCCTGCTCGACATCACCGACAACATCGCCGTCGACAACAGCGTCGTGCGGCCGCCGGCGGTGATCGCCCACGAGGCCGACGACCCCTATCTGGTCGTCGCCGCCGACAAGGGTACGGCGACCTTCTCCGACATCGCCAACGGTCTGGCAGAGGACTACGGCTTCTGGCTGGGCGACGCCTTCGCCTCCGGCGGCTCGGCCGGCTATGACCACAAGGTCATGGGCATCACCGCCCGTGGCGCCTGGGAGGCGGTCAAGCGCCACTTCCGCGAGGCCGGCAAGGATATCCAGACCACCGACTTCACCGTCGTCGGCGTCGGCGACATGTCGGGCGACGTGTTCGGCAACGGCATGCTGCTCAGCCGGCACATCCGGCTGATCGCCGCCTTCGACCACCGCCACATCTTCATCGACCCCAACCCGGACGCCGCCTCGTCCTGGGAGGAGCGCAAGCGGATGTTCGAGCTGCCGCGCTCGTCCTGGGAGGACTACGACAGGAGCCGGATCTCCGCCGGCGGCGGGGTGTTCGCGCGGAATCTGAAGTCCATTGTCCTGACGCCGGAGATCAAGGCCGCGCTGGACATCAAGGCCGAGGCCGTCTCTCCCGCCGAGCTGATGACCGCCATCCTCAAGGCCCGGGCCGAGCTGCTCTATCTCGGCGGCATCGGCACCTATGTGAAGGCGAAGGGCGAGAGCAACGCCGACGCCGGCGACAAGGCCAACGACGCCATCCGGGTCAACGGCTCGGACCTGAGGGCCCAGGTGGTGGGCGAGGGCGCCAACCTGGGCCTGACCCAGGCCGGCCGGATCGAGTTCGCCCGCAATGGCGGCCGGATCAACACCGACGCCATCGACAACTCCGCCGGGGTCGACAGCTCCGACCACGAGGTCAACATCAAGATCCTGACCGGCATGGTCGAGCGCGCCGGCGGGATCACCAGCCGCGAGGACCGCAATGTCCTGCTGGCCTCGATGACCGACGAGGTCGCCGAGCATGTGCTGGCCCACAACTACGACCAGACCCTGGCCATCTCGCTGCTGGAGCAGGACGCCGCCGGCGAGCTGGAGAACCACGGCCGGTTCATGACCGAGCTGGAGGCCAGCGGCCGCCTGAGCCGCAAGGTCGAGGGCCTGCCGGACGCCGCCCAGATGGCCGAGCTGGCCGCGAACGGCGGCGGCCTGACCCGGCCGGAGCTGGCCGTGCTGCTGGCCTACGGCAAGCTCGACCTCTTCGACGAGATCGTCGCCTCCTCGGCGCCGGACGATCCGGCCTTCGAACAGGTGCTGGAGGCCTATTTCCCGACGGCGCTCCGCCAGTACGACGACGAGATGAAGCATCACCGCCTGCGCCGCGAGATCATCGCCACGGTGATCGACAACGAGCTGGTCAACATCTGCGGCCCGACCTTCCCTTCGCGCCTGCGAGCGGCGGCCGGCTGCGACACCCGGGCCATGGTCACCGGCTTCGAGGCCGCGCGACGGGTTCTGGACTTCGGCGCGACCTGGGACGCGGTGGCGGCCCTGGACGGCAAGGCCCCGGCCGAGGGTCAGCTGGCCCTGTTCCGCGCCCTGTCCCACACCCTGCGCAGCCAGACCTACTGGATGGCCAGGCGGGCGGGCGGGGGCGGCGTCGACGCCCTGACCGCCCGCTACGGACCCGGCATGGACGAGCTGCGGTCCCTCACCCCCGGCATCCTGTCCAGCTTCGAACAGAAGACCGTGGCCCGTCGGGCGGCGATCTTCGTCAAGGACGGCGCCCCTGAGGTCCTGGCCCAGCAGATCGCGGCCCTGCAGCCGCTGACCACGGCCACCGAGCTGGTCGACCTGGCCAGCGGCATGGCCTGGCCGGTGGCGGCCGCCGCGAGGCTCTACCACCAGGTCGGGGCGGCCTTCAGCTTCGACCGCCTGCGGGCGGCGGCGGGCGAGAAGCGCGGCGGCGACCACTTCGAGCGGATGGCCGTGCGCCGCCTGGTCGAGGACATGCTGGCCGAGCAGGCGCAGGTCACCCGCGCGGTGATGACCTTCGCCGGCGCCGCCGACGCGGCGGGAACGCCGGAGCAGGCGAAGTCGACCGTCGCCTCCTGGGCGCAGCTGCACTCCGGCCCCGGCCGGGCGGTCAAGCGCACCATCGAGGAGATCGAACAAGCCGGCGGCGGCTGGACCTTCGCCAAGCTCACCATCGCCAACGCCGCGTTGCGTGAGCTGGCGTCGGCGGCGGCGGGGTAGTTTCCCGACACCGTCATCCTCGGGCTCGTCCCGAGGATCCCTCTATCGGCTCGCAGGTGAGAGCGTGATCGTCCTCTCACGTTCAGGCTGAACGAGGGGTCCTCGCCACAGGGGCGAGGATGACGGGCTCTTTGGAGCGGCGCGGGACACGCACTGAAGTGCATGTCCCCGACCGCTACCCCACTGCCGCCCGCAGCGCCTTCACATAGAATTCCCGCGCCTGTTGGCTGAGATCGGGGCGGTAGCGGGTGCGCGGGTCGTTGGCGTCGTCGTCGTCGAAGGCGTGGGTGGCGTCGGCGAACACCAGGGCCTCGACACTCAGGCCATCGCGCCGCAGCCGCTCGAGCGCGGTCTGCGGATGGCGCACCCCGACCACGGCGTCCTTGCCGCCCAGCACGGCGAACACCTTCGGTCTGGCGCCCTGCCACCCGCGCGCCGAGGTCAGCGATGGAAAGGCCGCGTAGGGATAGACCAGAAAGGTCCCGCGCACGCCCTTGAGCAGATCCGGGCCGGCGTCGCGCAGGCCGGTCATCCGCGCCGCGCCCTCGCCCTGGGCCATGGCGTCCATGATCGTCCAGCCGCCATGGCTCCAGCCGGCGGCCACGACGCGCGAGGCGTCGGCCCAGCCCTGGCCGCGCAGCCAGTGCATCACCGCATAGAGGTCCGCCGCCCGCTGAGCCCCCCGCAGGGTCGCGCCGGTGCAGACCAGCAGGCTGCCGTCCAGCCGCGACATCCCGCGCGGCCCGAAACTGTCGACGATCACCACCGCGAACCCGGCCTTCACCGCCTCGGCGGCGTAGGCCTTCTGGAACGGCTGGGCGCCGGCGCAGCCATGCAGCTGCAACGCGACCGGAAAGGGCCCGGGCCCGAACGGCTTTGAGACCGAAAAGCCGGGCGTCATCCGCTCGGCGTGCCCGGCGACGGTGGTAGGAAGGGAGGCCATGGGGACAGAATGTGAGCAAACGCTCACATGGTCAAGTCCATCCTCCCCGCCCGTCATCGTCGGACTTGTTCCGACGACCCATGAACACGGCGGACAGCAAGAAGGGCGCGGATTGCTCCGCGCCCCTCCTGTCAAACTCACCACGCATGGGTCCTCGCGACGAGCGCGAGGATGACGGAGAATGGTGGCTAGTGCCGGAACACCCGCACGCCGGTGAAGGCCATGGCCAGGCCGCGTTCGTCGGCGGCGGCGATGACCTCCTCGTCGCGGATCGAGCCGCCCGGCTGGATCACCGCTGTTGCGCCGGCCTCGGCCGCCTGGATCAGGCCGTCGGCGAAGGGGAAGAAGGCTTCCGAGGCGCAGGCGCTGCCCTTCAGGTCCAGGCCGAAGTCGCCGGCCCGCATGGCGGC
>JBIKTU010000043.1:0-9137 GCA_044347965.1 Caulobacter sp. | reverse complement strand
CGGCCGGCGGCGTGGAGATCATCATTGACGACGACGGCCCCGGCATTCCGCCCGAGCAGTTCGAGGAAGCCTTCAAGCCGTTCAACCGCCTCGACGAGTCCCGGAACCAGAACGAGAAGGGCGTCGGCCTGGGGCTGGCCATCGCCCGCGACGTGGCCCGTGGTCACGGCGGAGACCTGACCCTGGACCGGGCGCCGCTGGGCGGCCTGCGAGCGGTGCTCAGGCTGCCGGGCTAACCCGGTCCCGCTGATCGAGCGTATCGACCAGGTCGATGAAACCCTCGGCGAAGGCATCCGGATCCTCGAGGAAGGGCGAGTGGCCGCCCGCGAAGGTGGTGAGAACGGCATTTCGAAGCCCGGAGATCGCCGGGCGACAGAAAGACAGCGGAATGACCCGGTCGGACCGCGCCCAGGCCACCCAGATCGGGACGTTCAGCGCCTGTGCGGTCGCCCGGATGTCCGCCTCGGGCCTCCCGAAGCTCTCCCACGCCTGCCGCAGCTGGCCGGCCATTTCGCGCCCCGCCGCGACGACCCGCCGACGTTGCGCACGCGCAGCGGTCGAAGGCAGGACCAGCATTCGATAGTAGAAGGCATAGGCCCCGTCGAACCAGACCGCGCCCCGCTCACCCGCCCTGAAGAACGCCGCGAAGGCCCTCGTGATCCACCGCACCGCGCCGGTCACCTCGACGAGCCCGCCGCTGTCGCAGAGCACCAGTCCCCTGACCGGAGATTTGGCGGCATAGAGGATGGCCGCCGCCCCGCCGATGGAGTTGCCGACGAGGATCGGTCTCTTTACGCCCAGCGCCGGCAGCAGCTTGCAAAGCAACTCCGCATAAGCGGGCGCATTGGGCGGCTGAACCGCCGCACCGGACCGTCCGTGCCCTGGCCAATCCACGCAGATCAATTCGACACGATGCTTCAACCGCGCGGCGAGCAGCTCAAAGTCCCGTGAGCCATGACCGATCGCGGACAGGCAGACGACGGGCGCGCCCTGCCCCAAGCGCGACACAGCGATCATGACGCCGTCCACATCGACAAACACCGCCCCCTCCGGAGCTCCAAGATCCAGACGCTTCACGACCGCCCCCGTGTGATTTGAATATCACTTGTGATGCAGATATCACTGCCCAGTCAAGGAGAACGACGTGGCGCCGACGAAGGATGGGGTATCGACCCGGGAGAAGCTGGTCCTCGCGGCGGCCGCAGAGTTCCGGGAACACGGCTTCGCCGGCACGGATTCCAACCGCATCGCCCGGCGCGCCAGCTTCGCGCCCCAGACCTTCTACCGATGGTTCAAGGACAAGACGGCGATCTTCCTGGCGGTCTATCGCCTGTGGGAGGAAGAGGAGCGGGCGATGATGTCCGCCCTGCTCAGCGAAGGCGCCGGGCCCCTCGAACAGGTCGAAGCGGCTGTCATGCACCACCGCAACCATCGCCTTTTTCGTCGGAGCCTGCGGCAACTGTCGCAGACCGATCCCGACGTGCGCGCCGCCCGGGCCGAAAGCCGTCTGCGCCAGCTGGACAGGATCGGCGGCGACCGCGCGCCAAATGCCGTGCGCCTGCTTTTGCTCGAGCGGCTGGCCGAGGCCCTCGCCGAGGGTGAGATGGAAGACATGGGCCTGGACGAAGCCGAGGCCCGGGCCGCGATGGCCGGAATCCTCACCTCGGTACGGCGGCGCTAACCCAGTTCCTTCGAGCGGGCGACCGCGGCGGCGACGGTTTCCACCAGCAGGGCCTGCAACGCACCCGACCCCGTCAACACCTCAAGGCCAGCCGCCGTGGTGCCGCCCGGCGAGGTCACCTGACGGCGCAGTTCGGCGGGATCGGCGTCGCTTGTCGCCATCAGCGCCGCCGCGCCGGACACCGTCGCGCGGGCGAGCGTTGCGGCGTCGGCGGCGGACAGGCCGGCCTGGGCGCCGGCCGCCTCCAGCGCCTCGACGAAGGCGTAGAGGTAGGCCGGGCCAGAGCCCGACACCGCCGTGGCGGCGTGCATCAGCGCCTCGTCCTCGATGTCGACGACACTGCCGAGGGTGGCGAACAGCGCATGGGCGCGCGCGCGGGCTTCGTCCGAATCGGCGTGGATGGTGATCGCGCCCTGGCCGATGGCGACCGCCGTGGTCGGCATGACCCGGGCGACCAGACGGCCGCCGAACGCCGCCGCGATGTCGGCCCCGCCGACGCCGGCGGCGACCGAGACGATGACGGCCTCGGGCGCGAGGAAGGGTTCGATCCCGGCCGCGACCTGCCGCCACAGCTGCGGCTTCACCGCCAGCACGACGGTGGCGGCGCGGGCAAGGTCCGCGTCAGCCGGGTGGAGCATGGCCCCATCCGCCGCCGCGCGTTCAGCCTCGGGCGAAGGATGCGGGTCGCGGACGACGAGCTCGTCCATCGAGACCGGGCCGGCGATGCGCCAGCCCTCGATCATGGCGCCGCCCATGCGACCGGCGCCGACGAGCAGAACGATCCTGGGATCCATGAGAACGAGCTTACGCCTGTCCGACCGTCTCGAACATGCAGGCCGCCATCGCCTCGTCCGGGGACTTGGCGCCGGCCAGCAGGAAGTCGAAGGCCGGATAGAACCGGTCGGCCGCTTCCACCGCCGCGTCGATCATCGACGCCGCCTGGGCCAGGGTCGGACGTTCGCCGCCCGGCAGGCTGAGGGCGTGGCGGAACACGATCTCGCCGTCCTCGGCCCAGACCTCGAAGTGGCCGAGCCAGACGCGCTGGTTGATCAGCGACAGCAATTCGTGGGCGGCGGGCCGTTTGGACTTGGGGGCCGTACGGCCGATCGACAGGCACAGCTGCAGGCAGTCGGCCTCCGGCCGCCAGGCGAACCACAGCTCGTAGTCCTTCCAGTCACCGGCGAGGGCGAACGCCAGATCACCGTCTTCGGTGCGGTCGAACGTCAGGTTTTCAGCGGCCAGAACGTGTTCGACGATTTCCAGGGGATCGAGCGCGATCAGGGCGTCGTCTTCTTCGGGATGGGGCGTGTCCATTGAGCCTCGAAATCCCTCCGACCATGGCCGGGCGGGGAAGCGCCCGGCGAGCAGAAACGGCGTCCTTGAACAGGGACCGTAGACTGCTTCGCCCCGCGCGTAAGGGGGTTCTTGTCGGGAGCGAGCGCTACTCGCCCTTTTTGGCCCGCCTGGCCGCGGGAGCCGCCTGGGCGCCTTGCAGAGTAGCGATTTCCGCCCGAAGCGCGGCGATCTCGGCCTTGAGGGCGTCGAACTCGTCGCGGCGGATAAGGTCCATCTCGACGGCGAAGCGTTCGGCCTGGGCGCGGAAGGCGGTCTTGGCCTCATCGCCGGCGGCCTGGGCCAGACCCATGGCGGCATTGGTCAGCTTGGCGACTTCGTCGAGAAACGGGTTCTGGGTCTGCATCGGACGGTCCTTGGGAGCGCCAATCGAGCGCCTGTCTCTCCTAATATGGGAAAGCGGGGGTGAAAGCGAAGAGGATCATCGCTAATCATGGCCATCCCTTCGACGGCGAGGCCGCTGACGTGCAATTTCCCGACTTCGATCCTGTTCTCTTCCAGATCGGCCCGCTGGCCATCCGCTGGTACGCGCTGGCCTATGTGGCCGGCATCCTGCTGGGCTGGCGGTACGCCATCCTGCTGAGTCGCAATCTCGCGCTCTGGGGAGGGCGGCAGCCGACGCTCAACGCCGCGCAGATCGACGACCTGATCCTCTGGGTGACGCTGGGCGTCATCGGCGGCGGCCGGCTGGGCTATGTGTTGTTCTACTTCCCGTCGATGATCTGGGAGGCGCCGCTGAACATCTTCAAGGTGTGGGAAGGCGGCATGAGCTTCCACGGCGGCCTGCTGGGCGTCACCCTGGCGATGGCCTTGTTCGCCCGGGCCAACAAGCTGGACATCTTCCGGGTCGCCGACCACGTCGCCCCGGCGGTGCCGATCGGCCTGTTCTTCGGCCGCATCGCCAACTTCATCAACGGCGAGCTCTGGGGCCGGACAACGGATCTGCCCTGGGGCGTCACCGGCTTTCCCGGCGTTCCCGACGGCTACGCCCGCCACCCCAGCCAGATCTACCAGGCGCTGCTGGAGGGCCTGCTGCTGTTCGTGATCCTGCGCATCGCCACCCACCGCCAGCTGTGGCTGCAGCGACGGGGCGTGGTGGCGGGGCTGTTCCTCGCCGGCTACGGCGCCTTCCGCCTGTCCATGGAGTGGCTGCGCGAGCCGGACGCGCAGATGCTGCCCTTCCTGCGCGACTACCTGACCATGGGCATGTTGCTGTCGCTGCCGATGCTGATCCTGGGGATCTGGATGATCTGGCGGGGTCTGAAGGAGCCGTTGGCGCCGGAGAAGGCGGCCGCCTGATGAGTCTGCTGGATCGCCTGCGGGCGGAGATCGAGGCCGACGGCCCGATCAACGTCGCCCAGTACATGCACCGCTGCCTGCACGACCCGCGGGACGGCTACTACGCCACCCGCCCGGCCATCGGCGACGGCGGCGACTTCATCACCGCGCCGGTGATCAGCCAGATGTTCGGCGAGTTGCTGGGCCTTTGGGCGGTCGAAACCTGGACTCGGCTGGGCAAGCCCTCGCCGTTCCGGCTGGTCGAGATGGGGCCCGGCGACGGTACGCTGATGAGCGATCTGCTGCGCGCCGTGCGCCTGGCGCCCGACTTCGTGGCGGCGGCCGACCTGTGGATGATCGAAACCTCCGCCCCCCTCGCCGCCCTGCAGAAGGCGAAGCTTGAGGGGGCGGTCCCTGGCCCGACATGGGCCGGGTCCATCGACGACATCCCCGGCGGCGCGCCGGTGATCCTGATCGCCAACGAGCTGCTGGACTGTCTGCCGGCGCGGCAGTTCGTCCATGCCGGCGGCGGCTGGGTCGAACGGTTGGTGGGTGTGGGCCCCGAGGGTACGCTGGCCTTCGGCCTGGCTCCGACAAAGGACGGCTCCACCCCGCCGCCCGACAGCCCGATCCTGGAGGTCTCCGACGCCCAGGAGGCGATGGGCCAGGCTCTGGGCGCCCTGATCGCCCGCGAGGGCGGCGCGGCGCTGCTGATCGACTACGGTCGCGGCGCGCCCGAGTTCGGCGACACCCTGCAGGCGCTGAAGGCCCACGAGAAGGTCGACCCCCTCGCCTTCCCCGGCGAGTCCGACCTTACCGTCTATGCCGACTTTCCGGTCGTGCGCGACGCGGCTCGGAAGGCCGGCGCCGCCGCCACCGACGCCATCCCCCAGGGCCTGTTCCTGGGGATGCTCGGCATCCAGCACCGCGCCGACTCCCTGAAGGCCGCCCGCCCCGACCGGGCCGAGGTCATCGACCGCCAGCTGGCGCGCCTTGTGGCGCCCGACCAGATGGGCGAGCTGTTCAAGGCCGCCTGTATCCATGCCCCGGACCTGGTCCCGCCGGGCTTCGAGGCGCCGGCGGGATGACGCTTCCGATCATCCAGAGTCCGCTGCTGGCGCGGGTCGAAGGCGTCCGGCACGCCTTCTTCACCCGCAAGGGCGGCGTCTCCACCAGTGTCTATGACAGCCTCAACGTCGGCCGCGGCTCGCGGGACGAACCGGCGGACGTGGCCGAGAACCGGCGCCGCGCGGCCGCCTGGTTCGACCTGCCGTCCGAGGCCCTGAACACCTGCTACCAGATCCATTCGGCCATCGCCGTGCGCGCGCTGGAGCCCTGGGGCGACGAACGGCCCGAGGCCGACGGCGTCGTGGTCGACCGGCCGGGCGTCATCTGCGGCGCCCTGTCGGCCGACTGCGCGCCGGTGCTGATCGCCGACGCGGAGGCGCGAGTCGTCGCCGCCTGCCATGCCGGCTGGCAGGGCGCGCTGTCGGGCATCGTCGCCGCCACTGTCGAGCAGATGGTCGCGCTGGGCGCCGATCCGGCCCGCATGGTGGCCGCCGTCGGCCCCTGTATCGGCCCGGCCTCCTACGAAGTGGGGCTGGAGTTCCTTGACCGGTTCGAGACGACCCTGCCCGGATCGGCGCGATTCTTCGCCCCCGGCGAGGCTGGCGACAGGCGGATGTTCGACCTGCCGGGCTTCGTGCTGTCCCGGCTGACAGACGCGGGCGTGACGCGCGCCGCCTGGACCGGCCACGACACCTGCGCCGAGGCTGACCAGTTCTTCTCCAACCGCCGCGCCTTCAAGCAGGGCGAGCCGGACTACGGCCGCCTGCTCAGCGCGATCTCGCTGGTCTGAGGCGCCCAAAACTCTTCTTAAGGTAGCGGACTCGCATTTGATATCGCTTCAGTGTACCCATCCGGGCGGGCGCGTCGTTCGGAGGGGCAATGCTGCATCCGGTGATCCTGTGCGGAGGCGCTGGCGAGCGCCTTTGGCCAGCCTCAAGGCCCCATAGGCCCAAGCCCTTCCTGACACTGGTCGGGGACGAAACCACATTCCAGAGCGCTCTCCGGCGGGCGGCGGCCCTGCCGGGGGCCGAACCGGTGACCATCGTCGCCGGCCGACCGCATGAGCGCCGGGTGCGAGAGGCCCTGACCCGGCGCGACGCGCTGATGATCCTCGAGCCGGCCGGACGCGACACCGCTGCGGCCATGACGGCCGCCGCGCTGGTCATCGGTGCGCGAGACCCCGAAGCGGTGTTGGTGTTCCTGCCGTCGGACCACTTCGTTCCGGACACAGCCGCCTTCACCCGACATGCCACGGCCATGGCCGACCACGCCCGCGCCGGCTGGATTGCGCTGCTGGGCCTGAGACCGACCTGCCCCTCGCCCGCCTACGGTTACCTGCTGCCCGAGCTCGGGGCGCCGTCGCCACGCCGGGTGGCCAGGTTCATCGAGAAACCGGAAGCCGACCGGGCGGCGCAGCTGATCGCCGATGGCTGCCTGTGGAACGCCGGCGTCTTCGCGGCGAGGGCCGATACCCTCCTTCGGGAGATGGCCCGCCATGCGCCCGATGTCGTCGACGCTGTTCAGGAAGCCGTCCGTCGTCGGAGTCAGGTCGCAAGCGTCATCCTGCTCGACCGCGCCTTCGAAGAAGCCCCCGCCCTGTCGTTCGACATCGCCGTCCTGGAAAAGACCGACCGCGCCGTGGTCGAGGCCGGAGCGCTGGTCTGGTCTGACCTCGGGGCCTGGGATGCGATCCTGGCGGCGTCCGAGCGCGACCACGACGGCAACAGCGCGGAAGGACATGTCGTTCTGCAGGCGGCGTCAAACTGCCTGGTGCGGGCGGCGGAGGGCATGACCGTGGCGGTGGTCGGCGCGCGCAACCTGGCCGTCATCGTCGAGCAGGATGCGGTGATGGTCTGCGACCTGGAGTCCGGCCATCAGGTGCGGGCGGCGATAGACCGCGTCAGCGCAGGCGGGCGTTGACCTTGGCCAACGCCGCCGAGCCGGGCGTCAGTTCGCTGTCCGACAGGCGGTTGAGCGGACGCGCGACGGTGTTCAGCGCGTCGTGCAGGTCCTCGGCCTCCGGATCGACATAGAGCAGGCCGGTGACGATCTCGCCCACGGCGTTGCGCTCCTGCAGATAGGCCATGGCCTTGACCCGGTCGGTCGCGTCGTAGTCGGTCGCCACCTTGCGCAGCATCAGGATCGAGCCGTCGTGCTGGGCCACTTCCACCAGTTCGCCAGGGGCGTAGTCGGCAGTGACCGGCGCACGGCCGAGCATGACGTCCAGGCGGTTCACGGCCTCGTTGTGCTCGCGCACCCAGTCGAAACTCTTGGTCGAGCCGGCGTGGTTGTTGAAGGCGATGCAGGGGCTGAGCACGTCGATGAAGGCCGCGCCCTTGTGGGTCAGCGCCGCCTTGATCAGCGGCACCAGCTGGTCCTTGTCGCCCGAAAAGCTGCGGCCCACGAAGCTGGCGCCCAGCTGCAGCGCCAGGGCGACCATGTCGATGCCGCTGTCGGAGTTGACCACGCCCTTCTTGGACTTGCTGCCCTTGTCGGCCGTGGCGGAGAACTGGCCCTTGGTCAGGCCGTAAACGCCGTTGTTCTCGACGATGTAGGTCATGTTCACGCCGCGCCGCATCACGTGGGCGAACTGGCCAAGGCCGATCGAGGCGCTGTCGCCGTCGCCGGAGACGCCCAGGTAGATCAGCTCGCGATTGGCGAGGTTGGCGCCGGTCAGCACCGACGGCATCCGGCCGTGCACGGTGTTGAACCCGTGGCTGGCGCCCAGGAAGTAGTCCGGCGTCTTGGACGAGCAGCCGATGCCCGACAGCTTGGCGAGGCGGTGCGGCTCGAGGTCGATCTCGAAACAGGCCTGGACGATGGCGGCGCTGATCGAGTCGTGGCCACAGCCCGCGCACAGGGTCGAGACCTTGCCCTCGTAGTCGCGACGGGTGAAGCCCAGCGCGTTTTCCTTGAGGGACGGGTGATGGAACTGCGGCTTGGTGATGTAGGTCATTTCGCCATCTCCCCGGTGTTGGCCATGTCGGTCGCGCCCATGCCCCGGGCCAGCTCGCCGCCGATGAACCGGGCGGTGATCGGGGAGCCGTCGTAGTTCAGCACCTTGACCAGCCGGGCCGGATCGACCCCGCCCTCGTTGATCAGCAGGGTGCGCAGCTGCGCGTCGCGGTTCTGTTCGACCACGAAAACCAGCTCGTGGTGGGCGATGAAGTCGAATACCTCGCCCGGGAAGGGGAAGGCCCGCACGCGCATCGCGTCCAGGTGCAGCCCCCTGGACTCCAGCCCCGCCAGAGCCTCGTCCATCGCCGGCGAGGTCGAGCCGTAGTAGATCACGCCGTAGGAGGTCTGCTTCTTCGCAGGCTTCGTGACCGGCGCCGGCACCAGAGAGCGGGCGGTGTCGAACTTGCGCAGCAGCCTTTCCATGTTGTCGACATAGACGGCCCCCTCCTCGCTGTAGCGGGCGTAGGGGTCGCGCGAGGTGCCGCGGGTGAAGTAGGCGCCCTTCGACGGGTGGGTGGCCGGAAGGGTGCGGTACGGGATGCCGTCGCCGTCGACGTCCTTGTAGCGGCCGAAGTCGGCGCCGGCCTCGAGCATGTCGGCCGTCATGACCTTGCCGCGGTCGAGGGTCTTGCTGTCGTCCCAGGTGAAGGGCTCGGTCAGCCACTCGTTCATACCCATGTCCAGATCGAGCATGACGAAGATCATGGTCTGCAGCCGGTCAGCCAGGTCGAAGGCCTGGGCTCCGAACTCGAAGCACTCGCCCGGGCCTTCCGGCAGCAGCAGCACATGCTTGGTGTCG
>JBIKTU010000042.1:0-9141 GCA_044347965.1 Caulobacter sp. | reverse complement strand
GCCCTGCATCGCGAGAGCCTTGGCGGGCTTGTGCTGCCGGACGACCTGGAGCCGGGCGTCTGGCGGGTGCTCGACGCAACGGACATCGCCGCGATCTTCGCCTGACCGGCCCTCAGGCGTCCGGTGCGCAGGGCCGGTCCGTGGCCCGCGCGAGCTCTTCCGCATGGAACCGCCGCCAGCGGGCCCTCAGGACGCCCGGCCGCTCCGGGAATCGCTCCTCAAGAAACGTGGCCGCCGTGATGCGATCGGTGCGGAACGTCCGGAAGTCCCGCCGAAGCTCGCACCAGCCCATCAGCAGGCGCGTGGTCTCCATGTAGCCCACTGTGACCGGCCAGATGACGCGGTCGCTCTCGCGCTCCTGCTCGTCGCGATAGGTCAGCCGGATCTTGCGGCCCGCGTGGATCGAGGCCCGCACGAGGACCATGTCGATGTTGTCCGTCTTGTTCGCCCAGGCCGGCGGCGCGCGCCCCGCCGGCTCCAGCACCATCGGACGAAGGTTGTCGGGCACCGCCTCGGCGATCTTGGCGATCAGGTCGCTGGCCGCCCGGGCCAGGGCCGGATCCCCGCGTCCGGCGACCCATTGCGCGCCGAGCACGGCCGCCTCGATCTCGTCCGGGGTCAGCATCAGGGGCGGCATGTCGTAGCCGTCTTCCAGGACATAGCCGACGCCGGCCTCGCCCCGGATGGGCGCCCGCTGACCAACGAGGGCGGCGATGTCGCGATAGATCGACCGCTTCGAGGTCTCCAGCTCCCGGGCCAGAGCGTCAGCCGTGACCGGTCCCCGCCCGCGCCGCAGGATCTGGATGATCTGGAACAGTCTTTCCGCGCGCCTCATGCGACCCTCTCACGCCACTGCTGACAGCGTACTGACAGCATGCTGGCGGCATGGGGCGCCGGCAAGGCCGTCAGTCGGCGTCGCTGTCGGCGTCGTTCTCGGCCATACTGCGCGCCAGCCGCATCAGGGCGGCGCGGGCCTTGGGGCTCTGGATGGCGTTGAACGCTTCGACCAGTTCGGCGACCCCGGTGCTGGCCAGCCGCGCCAGTTGCGCGCCTTCCAGACCGCCGGCCGATCCCCCGTCCTCGCCGACCAGATAGCCGACCGTGCAGCCCAGCCGCTCGGCGATCCGCACCAGCATCGAGGCGGAAACCCGGTTGGCGCCCCGTTCGTACTTCTGGACCTGCTGGAACGTCAGACCGAGATGCTCGGCCAGCAGGCCCTGGCTCACGCCCAGTTCGCGCCGCCGGATACGGATGCGGGCCCCCACGCCCACGTCGATGGGATCAGACATTCAACACCTCCCGAGCTGGCGGCGCTCAACCGGAAGCGCCGCTCGATATCCGACGCTTAAGGTCGGCTGCATTCGAGTCTAGTGCGTCGTGGGGGTTGTGGCGAGGATGGATGACACATCGTCGATGAGCGATAACGCCGCAGACTCGCCGTCGGCGTCCTCGATCGCCGCGATCTTGCGGAGCAGGGCGTCGACGATCCTGCGCCTGTCCGGCGTCAGCTGATTGAGCAGGTCGAGGAAATCCTCGTAGTCCTCGATCGCCGTCTGCTGGACGGCGGCTGCGCGGGAGCTCATGCGGGGAAGGCCTCGCTGTAGGCGGCGGGGCCCCGGAACGCGGCCTCGAGTCCGGCCGGGGTCAACCAGGGCGTCGCGGTCTCGACCTCCAGTTCGAAGGCGGAGGGCCGGGTGATTCCGTGAGCCCGCTTGAGCCGGCCGATCAGGTCCTCGCTGACCGGAATCTCGTAGCCGACCGCCGCGCCGCCCTCGGGATAGACGACCGGCAGACCCAGCGGCTTCAGATCAATCCAGGCCCGGATGCCGTGGGCCAGCAGCCCGACATCGACCGAGCCGACCAGCCGGGTCACGCCCTTGCGCAGCGCCGCCTCGAGCATGGCGATGCGGAACTCCGCCGCCCGTTGCCTGGCCTCGCCCACCGAGCGGCCCTGCTGGCCGGCCAGGTGGCGCGCCATCTCCCAGACGTCGGGCCGCCGCAGGGCCGACACCTCCCCCTCGACGCAGCCAGACATCTCGTCGAGCAGGATCGACCAGTCTGTCACCGGCCGGACCCGGACGCTGACCTGCAGCCCGCCGTCGCGGTCGAGCATCATGAAGTAGATGGCCTTCTCGTCGTCGCCGCGGTCGTACTCGCCGCCGTCTTCACGGATCTGCAGCTTCCAGCCGCGGGCGCCGACGAACACCTCCCGCCGCATGCGATGCATGGCGGTCAGTTGCTGGGCGTAGACGCGCCGCTGGGCGTGGGTGACGACATGGATCATGGCCGTTCCTCCGGTTGATCCGGAGGGTCAGACGGCGCGGCCGCGCGTCCTATGGGGCGTTTACCCTATTGCCGGGCCATGACGGATCGGAGAACGGCTCAGAACAGCGGCGGCTGGACCAGGCCCAGCGCGAAGGCCCGCCAGGCGAGGCTGGCGCGGCTGGCGACGCCCAGCTTGGCCTTGGCGGCCTCGACGTGGTGGTTGGCCGTCTTCCGCGAGATCGACAGGATGGCGCCGATCTCGTCGTCCGACTTGCCCAGGCAAACCCAGTAGACACACTCGGCCTCGCGCCAGCTCAGCGGCTTTTCCAGCTCGGCCCGGGGGGCCGGGCGTTCGAGGAAGCCCTCGCCGACCACCGCGTAGAGGCTGGCCAGCGCATGGGCGGTGGACCGCTCGACTTCGTCGAGCTTGCGGCCCCTCTCCATGGACAGGTCGACGATCGAGACACCGCCGTTGATGCCGCGCACCGGGCAGATCAGCACGTCGGCGCCCCACCATTCGAAGGCCTCGCCGAACAGCCTGCCGGTCTCCTTCTCCATGCCGCGTTCCGCCGCTTCCGACCAGGTGAAAGGCTCGCGCGACTGGAACGACATCGGGATGGCGGTGTCATAGCGGGCATAGTTGCGGGCGAAGTAGTGTTCGACCCAGCCCTCGGGCGCGCCCTCGCCGAACACCGGCCGCGGCGGCAGGGCCCGACCGTCGGCCGACAGGCGGATGTAGACCGCCCCGGTGAAGCCCATGGCGCCGACCGCCTTGCGGAACTCCGCGTTCAGGGCGTCGAGCGTCTGCAGGCCCTGCGCCTCCTGCAGAAAGCGGAAGACGGTCGCCCGTGTCGCATCGTCAAAGCCGGTCCACCCCATATCGGGGACCCTATCGCCTCGCCGTGAGGTTGAGAACCGTCCACGGGGTGAACCCGCAGGCTATTTCTTCGCCTGCCCGCCGGCGCCGGGTTATCGACCAGCGCCTGCGCCAGACGGGCAGCCCCGAGGGCCGATCTATCCCCCGCCTTCCCGGGGGCCGGCCGGGATCCACGATCCACCCCGAGCCCTTGCCCCGTATGGACCCCGGCCTTCGCCGGGGAGACGGAGATGGGGGGATAACTCGAATCTATCCCCCTCCGATTCCACGCCCACATACTCACCTCGTCCCGTCGCACGGGGAGGGCGCATGGCCAGCGACCTTGCGGCGACGGGATGGAGTTCGAGCGGGGACAGGGATGAGGGGGTTACTCATCCGGTCCGGGACGAGGCCGCTGCCTTGCCCGCCCGTCGGAGGCGTTCCGGCTAAGCCCGAATACGGCTGCCGAGCGGAAGCTTCCGGATAACGATCTTCGCGGAGCGCCTGCGGTCTTCCCACTCTTGCACCTTGCACAAACAGACATCCGGGCAAGACCGGAGCGCTCCGCACCACCTCCCCAACCTTCAGGGTCAATGCCCGCGAGGCGGCGAAGCCGTGTCTCCAGTCTCCCTCCCCCTCGTGGGGAGGGTGGATCGGCGAGCGCAGCGAGACGAGACGGGTGGGGCAAGCAGCGATCCTCACCTGACTCAGAGAACGGCCACCTCTCGCCCCACCCTGGCCGCTTCGCGGCCTGTCCCTCCCCATAAAGGGGAGGGAGGGCAGCGCCCCCTCACTACCCCCGCCCGACTCCCCTATATTCCCCGCCGTGACCGACGCTCCCTCCGACACCCCAGCCCTGACCGGCGCCGCCCTGATCGCCGACCATGCCCGCCGTCTGCCCGACGCGCCGGGCGTGTACCGGATGATCGGCGAGGGCGGGGAGGTGCTCTATGTCGGCAAGGCGCGCTCGCTGAAGAAGCGGGTGATCCAGTACGCCCAGGGCCGGTTCCACACCAATCGCATCGCCCACATGGTCGACCTGACCCGGGCGATGGAGTTCGTGTCGGTGAGGACCGAGACCGACGCCCTGCTGCTCGAGATCAACCTGATCAAGCAGATGAAGCCGCGCTTCAACGTTCTGCTGCGCGACGACAAGAGCTTCCCCGAGATCGTCATCCGCCGCGAGCATCCGGCCGCCCAGCTGCGCAAGCATCGCGGGGCGCACACCATCAAGGGCGACTACTTCGGGCCGTTCGCCAGCGCCGGCGCGGTGAACCGCACGCTCAACACCCTGCAGAAGGCCTTCCTGCTGCGGTCCTGTTCCGACAGCGTCTACGAGAGCCGGACCCGGCCCTGCATGCTGCACCAGATCCGCCGCTGCGCCGCGCCCTGCACCGGGCTGATCGCGCTGGACGACTACGCCAAGCTGGTCGAGGAGGCCGAGGCCTTCCTGCGCGGCAAGAGCCGGGCGGTGATGGCCCGGATGTCGGAGGAGATGCAGGCGGCCTCCGACGACCTGGAGTTCGAGCGCGCCGCCCGGCTGCGCGACCGCATCCGCGCCCTGTCGGCGGTCAGCCAGGAGACCCAGGTCAATCCCGAGACGGTCGACGAGGCCGATGTCTTCGCGCTGTTCGCCGAGGGTGGGCAGGCCTGCGTCCAGGTGTTCTTCTTCCGGGCCGGCCAGAACTGGGGCAACCGCGCCTACTTCCCGCGGGTCGACAAGTCGGACTCCGACGCCGAGGTGATGAGCGCCTTCCTGGGTCAGTTCTACGATGACCGGCCGATCCCGCGGCAGATCCTGGTCAACGTCCAGCCGCACGAGCATGAACTGCTCAGCGAGGCCTTCGGCATGAAGGCCGGCCGCAAGGTCGAGATCGCCCGGCCGCAGCGCGGCGAGAAGAAGGGGCTGGTCGAGCAGGCGACCCTGAACGCCCGCGAGGCGCTGGGCCGGCGTATGGCCGAGGGCTCGGCCCAGGGCAAGCTGCTGGCCGGGGTGGCCGAGGCCTTCGGGCTGGAGGCGCCGCCGGAGCGGATCGAGGTCTACGACAACAGCCACATCATGGGGACCAATGCCGTCGGCGGCATGGTCGTGGCCGGACCCGAGGGGTTCCAGAAGAACCAGTACCGGAAGTTCAACATCAAGGGGACCGAGCTCACCCCCGGCGACGACTACGGCATGATGAAGGAGGTGCTGCGCCGCCGCTTCGCCCGCCTGGTCAAGGAGGAGGAAGGCGGCGACGACAGCGCCCGGCCCGATCTGGTGCTGATCGACGGCGGCAAGGGCCAGCTGGACGCGGTGCTGGAGGTGATGGCCGACCTGGGCGTCGACGACATCGCCGTGGTCGGCGTGGCCAAGGGGCCGGACCGCGACGCGGGGCTGGAGCGGTTCTTCATGCCGGACAGGACGCCCTTCATGCTCGAGCCCAAGTCGCCGGTGCTCTACTACCTGCAGCGGCTGCGCGACGAGGCCCACCGCTTCGCCATCGGCACCCACCGGGCCAAGCGCACGGCGGAAATGAAGCGCAATCCGCTCGACGAGATCGACGGCGTCGGCCCCGGTCGCAAGAAGGCGCTGCTGCACGCCTTCGGCTCGGCCCGCGAGGTGGGAAAGGCCTCGGTCGATGATCTGATGAAGGTCGACGGCGTCAGCGGACCGCTGGCGCAGCGCATCCACGACTTTTTCCGCAAGTGACGCGTTCAGACGCTATGGTGCGCCCATGAAATCGCTCCCCAACATCCTGACCGGCGCGCGGCTGGTGCTGACGCTGTTCGTGTTCGTGGCCCTGATCGGGCTGATGCCGGTGTCGCCGGTCTACCGCTGGGCCATGGTCTCGGCACAGGAGCCGGCGGCGATCCAGCAGGCGCTGTACTTCTTCGCCTTCTGGGGATTCCTCGTCGCGACGGTCACCGACTTCCTCGACGGCTGGCTGGCCCGGAAGTTCGACGCGACCAGCACCCTGGGCGCCATCCTCGATCCCATCGCCGACAAGGTGCTGGTCGCCGGGATGGTGGTGGGCATCGCGGCGCTGGGCAACTGGATCGTCGCCCTGGCCGGCGGCCTGATCCTGTTCCGGGAGTTCTCGGTCAGCGCCCTGCGCGAGACCCTGGCGCCGAAGGGGCTGAAGCTGCCGGTCACCACGCTGGCCAAATGGAAGACAACGCTGCAGCTGGTGGCGCTGGCGGCGGAGCTGTTCGTGTTCGGCTGGCGGGCCTGGGGCCTGCCGGAGGACCCGGACCTGATCGGCCGGGCCTTCCTCACGGCCCATGGCGTGCTGGCGCTGGCCACTGTGGTGACGGTCTGGACCGGCGTCGAGTACGCCCTGGCGGCGCGCCGGGCGCTGAAGGCCTGACTCTCCTCGCAGAACGCGGGTCAGGGTTACGCGCCGGGTCTGATCGTGCCATGATCAGGCTCTGCAAAACGCGGTGGAACCGGTGCTGACCTCACTCGCCATGACTCTGGCGCTGCTCGCCCAGGACAGCCCGGCCACGCTGCAGTCCTGCGTGTTCGAGAATACCGGCTGGGTGTGCCGCTACCGCGCCGAGGAAAGCGCGGTCGAGCTGGTCCCGCCGACAGTCGCGCCGCGGCTGCCCGACCCTCGGCCCAAGCCTGACGCCATTCTCACCAGGGAAGAGGCCCGCCAGGCGAAGCTCATCCGTCGCTGCGCCGATGTGTCCTGGATGTCGCTGTGCACCCCGGGCGACCGCAAGGAGGCCAAGGAGCTCAAGGCGGCGGCCGAGGCGCGGATCGCGCTGCGCCTCAAGGTGACCACACTGGTCGCCGACGGCCGCTGCCCTGACGCGGTCGGGGCGGCCCTGCAGGGCGGCGATCTGGCTCTGGCCCGCGAAATCCGCGAATTCTGCGCGGCGGACAAGCCGGTCGAGAAGACGCCGGATCCGGTCGCGGAGAAGGCGGCGGAGAAGAAGTAACCTTCAGGCCGCGGCGGTCGTCCGCCGACCCGTCGACAGCCGAAACGACAAGGCCCGCGCCGGTATGAACCGGCGCGGGCCTGTTTCGTCTGGTTGCCGGGCCCCGCGGGGCCCGGTCAGCCTATTTGCAGTCCGTGCTGCCGTCGGGGCAGCCTTCGAAGTGGACCTGCGGCGGCTCGACCGTCACGCGCGACGGCTTCACGCGAACGTCGGGCGCCCGGATGTAGATCTGGACGGGTTCGACGCGGATCGGCGGCGCTTCGACGTAGATCGGCGGACCCTTGATGTCGATGCGGCCCGACGGAACGGTGACGGCCGGCGAGGTGATGTAGATGCCGGGGCCGCCGGCGGCGCTGACGTTCCAGGGCGTGCCGGGCGTGTAGAACGGACGGTGCACGCGGCAAGGGCAGTCGGCGTCGCCAGGGTGAGGGTCTTCGTCGCAGCCGTGCCACGGGGCGGGCGGTCCGGGAAGCGGTCCCGGCGGCGGGCCTCCAGCGATCGCACCACTTGCGCCGGCGCTGGCCAGCAAGGCGGTCGAAACCGCCACCATGAACTTGCGCATATCCCCGCCTCCGAATGGTTCACAAAAGAACCTGAACAGTGCCCCCAGAGCACTCACCGAACATGGTTAGTCCAGCGCCAGGAGACTGGCAAGCTCTCGTTAACCCTAAGAGTTCGGGGTTCGCCCATCAGGCGAATTCTAGCCGCCAGACGTGTATTCCGCGCCGCTCAAGGCAGATTTGCGAGCGCTACTCGGCGGCCAGCAGGACGATCTCTCCCTCGGCCGGATCCCGGGACTCGACGACTTCAGGGTCGGACGGACCGTGCAGCAACCAGTCCGATCCGGCGCCCTCCGCGCGGTCACCACGCATCAGGATGGCGATGAGCGCCGGGCCAACGCTTCGCAGAACCATGATCATCTCCAGGACTCAACGCACCAGTTGAGAATGGATCGCAAATACGGCCGATGCAAGACGCCGCCGCATCCATCGCCGGATCAGCCGTCAATTGACCCATCGCAATGCGGGAGGTCGGCTCCCGTGATCTTCTGCCGTCTTCTCCGCCATCGGGCCCCTGGCTTTCCCGGTCGGCGCCCACTCCAGCCAATGACAAGTCTTGTCGGAGGACGTCCTCCATGGCCGCGATGCAGCGACTGCGGGTCTATCATGCGCTCCTGGCGCTTCTGGTCGTGTTCGCCTTCCTGAGCCCCGAGTGGGGGCATGTGCACAGCTGGCTGGGTTATGGCGTGGCCGTGATGATCCTGGCGCGGCTGGTCATGGCCCTGACCGGCGCGCCGCAGCTGGGCCTGATGCGCTTCTATCCGCACTTTCACGGCCTCAAGCTGGGCACGGTCTTCACCCACCCGGCCATCAGCGGCGCGCTCCTGCTGGCCATCGCCCTCTGCCTCATCGGGGTCACCGGGACCGGCATCGCGCTCGACCAGGGGCGAACCTTCGGCCTCGGCCGCACGGAGATGGGCCAGCAGGCGCGGCCCGCGACGCCGGAGCTTCCGATCATCCGGGGCGATGACGACGAGGATGGCGAGCGTCGCGGCGGCGGTGGCGAAGACGAGGAAGGCGGCGAGGCGATCGAAGAGGTTCACGAGGTCCTCGGCAACCTCCTGATGTTCCTCGTCGGCGGCCATGTGGCCTACCTGCTGCTGTTCAAGCGGCCGCTGGCGCGCTTCATGCTCTTCCTCAAGCCGGCCCGGCGTCCGGAGCAGCCAGGCGGGCCTAAGGCAGCGGAATAAACTCGTCGTGGTCGAGGTCCGGCAGCTTCATGCGGCCGGCCCGCCAGTCGGCCTTGGCCTGCTCGATGCGCTCCTTGCTTGAGGAGACGAAGTTCCAGTCGATGAAGCGCGGTCCGATCGGCTCGCCGCCCAGCAACATGACCGTAGAGGCCTCCAGAGCGGTGAAGGCGACGGTCTCGCCGGGCGCGAAGACGGCCATCTGGCCTGTGTTCAGGGTCCGGCCGTCGACCTCGACGCTGCCCTTCGCCACATAGGCGGCGCGCTCGGGGTATTCGGCGGGCAGGGCGGCCCTGGCCCCGGCGGCCAGCTCCCAATGCACATAGAAGCAGGGCGAGAAGACCGG
>JBIKTU010000482.1:0-2501 GCA_044347965.1 Caulobacter sp. | reverse complement strand
CAAGGACGAGCTGGGCGACCGCTTCGAGGCCTGGCAGCTGAAGCCCGAGGACGGCCAGCCGGGCACCGGCGTGCCCAGCCATTCGGTGCTGACCATCCACCTGGCCAACAGCGGTCCGACCCGCGAGGCCGAGGCGCGGACGATCAGCTTCTTCAATCAGCGGCTGCGGCCAGCGGCCTCGGCCCCCACGGGGTGAAGTAGACGAAAGCCGCCGTCAGGCCGCCCATCACCACCATGCCCAGCGCCACAAGCGCGAACAGCGCCCAGGCAGGGGCCTCGACCGCCACCAGGATCAGGCCGCCGACCCCGACGACCACCAGCCGCGCCGTGCCCGCGACCAGCGGCCCGACGATCTTCCCGGCCCCCTGGGAGGCGAAGTAGAGCGCCAGGCTGAGGCCGAAGAAGGCGAACACGGGCCCGACGAAATGCAGGTAGAGGGCCGCGGCCTTCCGAACCCCCGGCTGGTCGGTGAAGATCGTCACCCAGAGGTCCGGGAACAGGCTGAGCAGCAGGCCCACGAGGCCGAGGCCCGCTGCCGCCAGCCCGCCCGCCGTCCAGGCCACATTGCGGGCCCGCGCCACGTCCCCGGCCCCGATGGCCAGGCCGACCATCGGCAGCGAGGCGACCCCGACCGAAAAGGCGATCGGCACCAGCAGGAACTCCAGCCGCGAGCCGATGCCGTAGCCGGCGAGCGTCTCGGGCCCGAAGCGGGCGGCGATGGCGGTGATGACCAGGATGGTGGCCACCGTCTGGATCGGCGACAGCAGGGCCGGACCACCGACCTTGAGAATGTCGTCGAAATGCGCCCGGCTGAGCGGCCCGCGCAGGCGCAGCTTCACCCGTGCGGTCGCGCGGCGCAGCAGAAGGAACAGGATCACCGTCACCAGGGTGGCCGAGATCGCCTGGCCCAGGCCGACGCCGACGATGCCCAGCTTCGGCGCCGGGCCCCAGCCGAAGCAGAGCGCGCCGCCCAGCACCACCTGCAGCGCCGCCCCGGCCAGCATCGCCGCCGACGGCCCGACCATGTTGCCCGAGCCGCGCAGCACCGAGGCCAGCATGTTGCTCAGCCAGATCGCGCCGGCGAAGGAAAAGACCACGGCGGAGTAGATCACCGCCTGGTGCAGGGTTTCGCCCTCGCCGCCCAGCAGCGCGAACACGCTCCGCCCGAACAGGGTCAGCAGAACGGTGAAGCCGAGCCCGAGCGCCAGACCGATCACCGCCGCGTGACGGGCCAGGGCCTCGGCCCGGGCGACGTCCCCGGCCCCCAGCGCCCGGCTGACCGCCGAGGACACCCCGCCGCCCATCGCCCCGGCGCTCATCATCCCCATCAGCATGATCAGCGGCAGCACCAGGGCCGCGGCCGCCAGGGGCTCGACGCCCAGCCGCCCGATGTAGGCGGTCTCGGCGATCGACACCGCCGTCGCGGCCAGCATGCCCAGCAGGTTGGGCGCGGCCAGCTTGACCAGGGTCGGCGCGACCGGCGCAACCAGCAGAGGGTGGGGAGCCGCCGCCCCGGTGCTGTCCGTCATCCCCGTCTCCGCCCGTTCGTTTCGATTCACTACGCATAGTGACAGGAGACGGCGCGGCCGCAAGCCAGCCTCTCCCGCGTGGGAGAGGGCGAGGATTCCCAAACTGGACATCCCCGGCCATCGCGCCTAGAAGCCCGCCCTTGTTTTCGCCCGCCCCGGGTTCGATCCCCGCCGCCGGCCAGAGGTAGACCGCCATGTCACGCGCCAGTCCCAAGCACGGGAAGTCCCGCCACCAGGCCCCCGCCGGCCCGACCCAGCGACAGCTGCGCGCCGGCGAGCTGATCCGGCACGCCCTGGTCGAGGTGCTGCGCGAGGAGGAGTTCCAGGAGCCGGCGCTGCAGGGCGTCTCGGTGACCGTCTCGGAAGTGCGGATGAGCCCGGACCTCAAGCACGCCATCTGCTTCGTCGAACCCCTCGGCGCTGGCGTCGCCAGCGCCGATTCCCAGGAAAGAGTGGGGGCCGGCGTCACCGGCCAGGAGACGGCCGAGATCGTCAAGGCGCTGAACAAGGTCAGCAGGTTCCTGCGTGGCCGGCTGGGCCGCCACATCGCCATGAAGTTCACGCCGGACCTGAAGTTCTTCCACGACGACAGCTTCAACAACGCCGCGCGGATCAACAGCCTGTTCGACAACCCGCGCGTCCAGGCCGACCTGCACCCCGACGACCAGCCCGCCGCCGGCGACACCGACGGCGAAGCCTGAGATGGCCCGCCGCAAGAAGGGCGACGCGGTCTCCGGCTGGGTGTGCCTGGACAAGCCCTACGACTTCGGTTCGACCCAGGCCGTGGGCCGGGTGCGCTGGCTGTTCAACGCCCAGAAGGCCGGCCACGCCGGCACCCTGGACCCTCTGGCCACCGGCGTGCTGCCCATCGCGCTCGGCGAGGCGACCAAGACCGTCCCCTTCATGATGGACGCCGACAAGGCCTATCGCTTCATGATCGAATGGGGCCGCTCGACCACCACCCTGGACCGC
>JBIKTU010000481.1:0-2503 GCA_044347965.1 Caulobacter sp. | reverse complement strand
CACCATCCGCGACCTGCGACTGGAGTTGCTGTTCCCGGCCGATGACGCGACGCGGGCGGCGATGGTGGCGATGGCGGAGACGCTGTAGCCCGGCCTCCCTTGGCATTTCATCCGAACCCGTATCAAATACCTCCGCGTATCCAAGGGAGCGGACTCATGGCCGGCGGCAAGGGCGCGCCCAAGGGCGACAAGCGGCAGAGGACGCGGGCGGCGCTGATCGAGGCGGCCGCGGGGATCATCGCCGAGAAGGGCTTCGACCGCGCCTCGCTCGACGAGATCTGCGCCCGGGCCGGTATGACGCGCGGCGCCTTCCACGGCAACTTCAGGAGCCGGGAGGAGCTGTTCCTGGCGGTGGTCGACAGCCAGCTGCGCCCGGTCAGCGCCGACTTCCGCCCCGGCGAGTCGTTCCGCACCCAGATGCGCATCCTGGGTCTGGCGGTCGCGGCGGAAGCGCGGCGGCGCGCGCCGATGGCGGCCAGCGCGGCGGCCTTCCAGCTCTACCTGCTGACCAATCCTGAGGCCCGGGCCCGCACCGCGATCCAGCAGGCCTCGGCCTACCAGGCCATGGCCGACGGGTTTTCCCGCATCCTGCCGCCGGGCGAGCTGCCGATGCCGGCGGGACAGTTCGTGATCGCGCTGGACGCGCTGATCACCGGCCTGATGTTCGTCAGCTACCAGTCGCCGGGCCTGCTCAAGGACGAGGATTTCGTCGCCGCCTTCGAGGCGCTGGCCGGACCGGCCCCCAAACCGGCGCCCTGGATCGGCGGCCAGACCTTCACCCTGCCGCGCTAGGGGGACATGGCATCCAGTCCCCACATTGACACCCGCGTTCGGCGAAGGTACCTCGGCTCAACGCCCGGTCCCACCGGACCTTTTTCCGCGAGCCCCCGAACCATGACCGTCGCCACCTTCATTGACTGCCGGACGCTCCCGTCCGCCGTTGATGGCGGTCGTTGCGCCGACCCTGCTCGCGAGGAACAAGCCGCCTAGACCCCCGCAGGTCCAAGGCCCTTCCGACCCTCCCGAGCCTGATGCTCCGGAGGGTTTTTTCATGCCCCCTCTCCGCATCGGGCCCGGACACCAGAAAGTCCGATCGATGATCGACGAGACAAACCCTTCCGCCGCCGTCAGCGCGGCGCCCGCCTCCGGGATCGCCCGCCGCGACCGCTTCGTCGTGGAGGCGCGCGAACTGCTGATCCTGTCCGGCCCGCTGATCGTCACCCAGCTGGCGCAGATGGCCATCCTGGCCACGGACACCGTCCTGCTGGGCCGGCTGTCGACCGAAGCGCTGGCGGCGGCGCTGATCGGCAACACGGTCTACTACTTCTGCTGGCTGGTCGGCAGCGGGCCGGCCTCGGCGGTTTCGCCCATGGTCGCCCAGATGATCGGCGCCAGGCCGAAGGCGAAGGCCGGCGTCCGCCATGTGGTCCGCATGGGCCTGTGGAGCGCCATCCTGCTGTCGATCCCGCTGATGCCGATCCTGTTGTCGAGCCGCTGGATCCTCGACCATCTGGGTCAGGACCCCGCGCTGGCCATGGGCGCGGGACAGTTCACGGCCATGCTGTGCATCGGCCTGCCCTTCTCGTTCGGCTTCCAGGTGCTGCGCAACTTCGCCACCGCGCTGAACAGGCCCAACCCGGCGCTGTGGGTCATGCTGTCGGCGATCCTGTTCAACGGCGTTCTGGCCTGGGCCCTGATCTTCGGCGAGCTCGGCCTGCCGAAGATGGGCCTGGCCGGGGCGGGACTGGCGACGTCGCTGTCGGCGGTCTGGTCCTTCCTGGCCATGCTGGTCGTCGTCCGGCTGACGCCGACGCTGCGCGCCTACCGGATCCTGCGACGCTTCGGCCGGCCGGTCATGGGCAAGCTGCGCGAGATCATGATGCTGGGGATCCCGATCGGGTTGACGATCCTGTTCGAGGCCATGCTGTTCAACGCCATGACCCTGGTGGTCGGCACCTTCGGAGCCGCGCCGCTGGCGGCGCACGGCGTGGCGCTGAACTTCGCCTCGGTGACCTTCATGATCCCGCTGGGGGTGGCGATGGCCGCGACCGTGCGGGTCGGACGGTTCGCCGGCGCCGGCGACCGAGAGGGCGCGCGACGGGCCGGCTTCACGGCGATGATCGTGGGCGCCGGGCTGATAAGCCTGTTCGGGGTGCTGATGTTCCTGAGCGGTGAATGGATCGCCGGGCTCTATATCGCCGGCCGGGACGAGCAGAGCCTGCAGGTCATCGCGCTGACGGCGCTGTTCCTGAAGGTGGCGGCGGCGTTCCAGCTGTTCGACGCCCTGCAGGTGGTCGGGGCCATGGTGCTGCGCGGGCTGAAGGACGCCCGCATGCCGATGCTGCTGGCCGGCGGCTCCTACTGGCTGATCGGGGCGCCGGTCTGCATCCTGCTCGGGGTCCATCTGAAGATGGAGGGCCTGGGCGTCTGGATCGGGCTGGCCATCGGACTGGCGGTGGCGGCGATGGCGATGTGCCTGCGCTTCCACCTGCTTACGCGGAGG
>JBIKTU010000480.1:0-2515 GCA_044347965.1 Caulobacter sp. | reverse complement strand
GAGATGGAGGCCACGCCTCACTCCGGCCAGTGCAACCACGGCCGCCCCACCTATGTCGAACTGAAGCTGGCCGATATCGAGCGGCTGTTCGGACGGCGGTAGGGCGTGGCCGCTTCCGATCCGGATGACCTGTTGCCGCTGCGCCATAGTCCGACCGGGCCGCGTCGGCTAAATCTGACGCGTCCAACCGCGAGGCATCATGCTTCCCAATGTGATCGAGGCCCGGGCCTGACGGTCTGACCTTCCAAAGGTCCGACTGTCGCGAGCGCCCGACGAATCGCCCGTCCCTGTCCAGACAGGGGCGCGACGTCTCATGCCTCGAACACGGACTTCCTCAGGTGAACATCTCCAAACCGCAGCAGCGCACGCTGCACGCGCTCGCCCAGGGCGGCGCGATCATCCTCGAACGCGACGAGGACACCGGCGACCTCATCAGCGCCGACTGCATGACCCGCGACGGCTGGCGGCTCAGCGACTGCACGCTGGACGTCTTCCGCTCACTCAAGCGCCGTGGCTTCATCGCGAGCAAGGGCGGCGGGCCCTACCGGATCACCCGGGACGGCCTGCTCAGCCTGCGCTCGCAGCTCGACAACCGGGTGACGATGAAACGCCTCTAGCGGGCCGGCGGGACCCGCGCAGCATGGAGCCGCGCGGGTCCCTGGTGCGCTCTAGTCCCGGCGGTCGTCGCGAATGCGATTGCTCAGGGCGTCGAAGCGGCGGTCCAGGTCGGCGCGCTCGGCGGCGGTCAGGCCGTTGCGGCGGTAATTGGCCTCCATCCGCGCCAGGGTCTGGAAGTCGGCCCGCAGCCGGTTGGCCTCGGCCTGGCTCAGCGAACGGTCGCGGACGCCGGCGGTGATGCGGGCGTCGAGGTTGGCCTGGCGCTGGTTGATGGAGGTCCAGGACCCGTCGCCGTCGGCCCGCTCATCGCGGATGCGGGTGCTGAGCAGATCGAAGCGTCGGTCGAGCTCGTTACGCTCGGCGGCGGTCAGACCATTGCGGCGGTAGGTGGCCTCCAGCCGGACGAGGGTCTGGAAGTCGGCGCGCAGACGGTTGGCTTCGGCCTGGGTCAGGGAGCGATCACGGACGCCGGCGCTGATGCGGGCCTCGAGGTTGGACCGGCGCTCGCCGATGGAGCTCCAGCTGGACTGATCGCCCCGGCGTTCGACCTGGATCCGCAGGCTCAGGCCGTCGAAGCGACGGTCGAGGTCGGCGCGCTCGTTGCTGGACAGGCCGCTGTAGTAGTAGCGACGCTCGAGGCTGATGAGCGCGGAGAGGTCGCGGCGCAGGGTGGCGGCTTCATTGCGCGTCAGGGAGCCGTTGCGCTCGCCCAGGACGATGCGGCGTTCCAGCCACTCGCCGCGACGGCTCATCGACACCCACTGGTCGCGCGAGGAGCCGTAGCCCCAGCCCTGCTCGCCGAAGCGCGGATCGTAGCCGGGGTCGCCGTAGCCGGTCTCGCCCCAGGCCGGATAGCGCGAGCCGGGCGCGTAGAGCGACCCACCGTCGTTGTCGCCGAACAGCGCGCCTGCGATGACTCCGATGATGGCGCCCGCCAGTTGGCCCGAGGCGCCGGAGGCGGAACGTTCGATATAGTCGCCGCCGCGGGCCTCTGCGCCTACGCACGACAACATGCCGTCGCGGTTGCTCAGGTCGGAGCGGCAGTAGGGGGCGTAGATCGAGCTCCAGCGATAGCGGCCGTCATTGGTGCGGCAGACGGCAGTGACGTAGCCGCTGTCCAGCGACTGCACATCGTCGCAGGAATTGCCGAGGCTCTGGGCCGGCGACATGCGGTAGCCCGACTGGGCGGCGGCCTGCGAGCCGGCGAAGGTCAGGGCGCCGGCGGCGATGGCGGCCAGCAGATGGGTCTTGGTCATGCGGGGAATCTCCAGAACGGCGCCGCGGGCGCGACCGATCGTGCGCGCTGCAGTGACCCCGCCGGGAGGGCGGGCATCATGCGTGGCCGTCTGGGAAACGGGCCTGGAGGGTTAAGGTTGCGCCGCGCCCGGCGAGGGCGTCGCGCCCAGCCTGAGGAAGCTGACCCGCGCGGCGCCGTAGTCACGGGTGTCGAGCGTCTCATAGCCCGGCGCCGTCAGCTCCGCTTCGTCCGACCCCCGCTCGACCAGAACCAGGGCGCCGGGCTTCAGCCAGCCGCCCTCGGCCAGACCCGCCAGCGCCCGCTCGGCCAGGCCCTGGCGATAGGGCGGGTCCAGGAAGGCCATGTCGAAGGGCTCGCCCGCGCTGGCCGGGCGCGGGCCCAGGTCCGTGGCGTCGCGGCGGTGGATGCGGGTGGCGCCGAACAGGCCCAGGGCGTCGATATTCTCGCGGATCGCGCCGCGTGCCGCCTCGTCGGTTTCCACGAACAGGCAGAAGGCCGCGCCGCGCGAGATAGCCTCGAAGCCCAGGGCGCCCGACCCGGCGAACAGGTCCATGATCCGCTTGCCCTGCAGCTCCGGCGCCCAGGCGGCGTGCTCGAGAATGTTGAAGACGGCCTGCCGCGCGCGATCGGACGTCGGCC
>JBIKTU010000479.1:0-2519 GCA_044347965.1 Caulobacter sp. | reverse complement strand
AAGGACCTCAAGGAGGAGCTGGGCGACCTGCTGCTGCAGGTGGTCTTCCATGCCCGCATGGCCGAGGAACAGGGCGCCTTCGACCTGGCCGACGTGGCGAACGCCATCAATGACAAGATGATCCGCCGACATCCGCATGTGTTCGGCGACGAGCGCTACCGCACCAGCGGCGAACAGGTCGTCGCCTGGGAAGCCCTCAAGCAGCAGGAACGCGACCAGAAGGCCCGGACTGGCGTTCTGGACGACGTCCCCGTTGGCCTGCCCGCCCTGACGCGGGCGGTGAAGCTCAACAAGCGCGCCGCCAGGGTCGGTTTCGTCTGGCCCAGCGTGACCGAGGTCCTCGACAAGCTCGACGAGGAAATTGGCGAACTGAAGGTCGAGATCGAGGCGGGGAACCGTGACAGGATGCGCGGCGAACTGGGCGACATCCTCTTCGTCATCGCCAATCTGGCCCGCGAGCTGGACATCGAGCCCGAGGACGCCCTGCGCGCCACCAACGCCAAGTTCGTGCGCCGTTTCGGCTTCATCGAGCATGCCCTGGCGCAGCGCGGCAAGACGCCCGAGCAGTCGGACCTGGCCGAGATGGACGCGCTGTGGGACGCGGCGAAAGCTGCGGAGCGTTCCGCTGGGTAACCGGTGACCTGCCCCTTCCCCTGCTGCTAGGCTGAGGAAAACACAGGGGGATACGGCCATGGCCGATGGTTCGGTTCAGGGATTCACGCACGACCGTTACGCCGAGGTCCGCAAGGTCTTCGAAGACAATCTGTCCAGCGGGGCCGACCTCGGCGCCTCGTTCTGCGCCACCCTCGAGGGCGAGACGGTCGTTGACCTGTGGGGCGGCTTCGCCGACGCGGCGGGTACGAAGCCCTGGGTCCAGGACACCATCGTCAACGTCTACTCGACCACAAAGACCATGACCGCCCTGACGGCGCTGATGGTCGCTGACCGCGGCGAGCTGGATTTCGACGCGCCCGTCGCGAAGTACTGGCCGGAGTTCGCCGCCAACGGCAAGCAGGACGTCAAGGTCAGCCAGCTGATGAGCCACTCGGCCGGCGTGTCCGGCTGGGAACTGCCGGCCTCCGGCGAGATGCTCTACGACTGGGAGAAGGCCACGTCGCTGCTGGCCGCCCAGGCCCCGTTCTGGGAGCCCGGCTCGGCGCCCGGCTATCACGCCATGAGCCAGGGCTTCCTGGTCGGCGAGGTGATCCGGCGCATCACCGGCAAGTCGCTGGGGACGGTGTTCCGCGAGGAGATCGCCGAGCCGCTGGGCGCGGATTTCCACATCGGCCTGCCGGCGTCGGAGGACCATCGCGTCGCCGAGCTGATCCCGCCGCCGCCGGCCGATGCCTCGATCGGTGAGGGCTCCGGGACCTACAGGATCAACAACCCGCCGATCGACGTCTCGGCAACCCGGACCCGGGCCTGGCGCGGCGCCGAGATCCCTGCGGCGGGCGGCACGGGCAACGCCCGGTCCGTGGCGCTGGTCCAGTCCATCCTCGCCAACGGCGGCGTCGCCAGGGGCAAGCGCTTCCTGTCCGAGGCGGGCTGCCGCAAGGCGCTGGAGCTGCAGATCGAGGGCAAGGACCTCGTGCTCGGCATCCCGGTCCGCTACGGCATGGGTTTTGGCCTCGCCGGCGGCATGGTGCCGCTGCCCAACCCCAACACCATCTACTGGGGCGGCTATGGCGGCTCGCTGGTCATTATCGACATGGATGCCCACACCACCTTCGCCTACGCCATGAACCGGATGGCCGGCACCACCACGGGCGACATGCGCGCCTTTGGCCTGGCCATGGCCATGTGGGGCGCGCTGGCAGGCTGAGCGGTCGGGGACATGCACTTCAGTGCGTGTCCCCAGACGAGGTCCCACTCTCCGTCATGGCCCGACTTGTTCGGGCCACCCATGCGTGGTGGGCTAGCCGGTAAATCCATTGCCGATCCGCATCACACGCTCCCGTCTACCCGCGTTCATGGGTGGCCCGAACAAGTCGGGCCATGACCGCGCTAGGGGCGTTTGCGATTCAGGATCCCCGCAATCAGCGGAACGATCGCCTCCCGCCATGCCGCGCTGGTCGGGTCGATCAGCTCGAAGTGGCCGGCGCCGCTGATGGTCACCTCCGTCGCCGACCAGCGCGCCGCGAATGGCGGTCCGAAGGCCGGCGGGACGATAGGATCCAGTTCCCCGGAAACCACCACGACCGCCCCTGACGGCGCCGGCAGCCGGGCCGGCGAGGTGTCGGCGTAAACGTCCTGCCCCGCCCGGGTCGCAGCCGAGACGAGATCATCGATGGTCTGAGGCCCGCCGCAGCGATCAGGTCCGCTCGCCCGGAAGGCCTCAAGGTCGTTGATCCCGGCCAGGCTGACCGCGCCGCTCACCGGCAAGGGATCGGCATCCCAAAGCGGGCTCGATTTCGGCAGGCCCGTACGGGCGGAGCCCCAGCTGACCAGATGGCCGCCGGCCGAGTGACCGACCAGCACGACGCGGGACAGGTCCAGAGCACGAGGCCCGGCGAGGCTCC
>JBIKTU010000478.1:0-2521 GCA_044347965.1 Caulobacter sp. | reverse complement strand
TCACCCTGACGCTGCCCTCGGCTGCGGGACCGGTGGAAATCCTGCGTGGGGTCACCCTGGCGGTCGAGCCTGGCGAACGTGTGGCGGTCGTCGGGCCGTCCGGCTCGGGCAAGTCCTCGCTGATCGCCGTGGCCGCCGGGCTCGAGCAGCCGACGTCCGGAACCGTGCGCCTTTTCGGCCAGGAGCTGGGCCGGCTGGGCGAGGATGGCCGCGCCAAGCTGCGCCGGGGCAAGGTGTCGCTGGTGTTCCAGTCCTTCCATCTGCTGCCCAACATGACGGCCGAGGAGAATGTCTCCGCGCCGCTGGAAATCGCCGGCCGCCCCACCGCCGCGAAGACTGCCCGCGAGTGGCTGGCCCGTGTCGGTCTGTCCGAGCGCCTGCGCCACTATCCGCACCAGCTGAGCGGCGGCGAGCAGCAGCGAGTCGCCCTGGCCCGCGCTCTGGCCATCCACCCGCAGCTTCTGTTCGCCGACGAGCCGACCGGCAACCTGGATGCGGCCAACGCCTCGGGCGTGGCCGAGCTGATGTTCGAGCTGGTCGCCGAGACGGGCGCGGCGCTGGTGCTGGTCACCCATGATCCGGCGCTGGCGGCCCGCGCCGACCGCCAGATCGTCATGGGCGGCGGCCTGGTGGTGGATCCGGCGTGAGCGAGTTGCCCCTGTCCTTCCGCTTCGCCGGGCGCGAACTCCGCTCCGGCGTGGCCGGTTTCCGCATCTTCCTGGCCTGCCTGGCGCTGGGCGTGGCGGCCATCGCCGCCGCCGGGTCCACAGCCGAGGCCTTCCGCCGCGGCCTGGCCTCGGAGGCGCGCGAGATCCTCGGCGGCGATCTGCGCGTCAGCGTCGAGGGCCGCCGATTCAGCCCCGCCGACAGGGCCCGGTTCGAGGCCCTGGGCGCCACGGCCTACTCCGTCGCCTCCATGGCCATGGCCGAGACCGCCACCGGCGAGCGCCGCCTGGTCGAGCTGCGCGGCGTATCGGGCAGCTATCCGCTGGCCGGAACGGTCGAGATCAGGGGCGCGGCCTCGCTGGCCGACGCCTTCCGGCCCCAGGGCGACGCAGCCGGCGCGGCCGTGGAGCAGGCCCTGCTCGACCGCCTGAACCTGAAGCTGGGTGATCGCTTCCTGGTCGGCGAGGCGCCGTTCGTGGCCCGCGCGGTTCTGCTGTCGGAGCCCGACCGGCTGGGCCGAAGCTTCGCGCTTGGCCCGCGCGTCCTGACCACGGTCGAGGCCGTCGAGAAGGGCGGCTTCCTGCAGGAGGGCCTGCCCGACACCGGCGAGACGGTCCGCATCGCGCTCAAGCCGCAGTTCGCCTCCAACGCCTCGATCGACCGGCTGGTGAAGCAGCTGGAAGCGCGGGACTTCTCCGCCCGCGGTCGCAATGACGCGGCGACGGGCGTCAAACGGCTGATCGACCAGCTGGAGTACTTCCTCGGCTTCATCGGCCTCGCCTCGCTGGTCGCCGGTGGGCTTGGCGTGGCCGGCGCGGTCAGCGCCTATCTCGAACAGCGCAAGGCCTCGATCGCCATCCTCAAGGCCCTGGGGGCCGAAGGCGCGCTGATCCGCAATCTCTACCTGATCCAGATCGGGGCGCTGTCGCTGCTGGGCGTGGCCATCGGCCTTGCGATCGGCGCTGTGGCCCCGCTGGTGCTGGGGCAGCTGGCCGGCGACGAACTGCCGGTGCCGGCGCTGTTCGCCGTCTATCCGATGCCGCTGCTGAAGGCGGGCGCCTTTGGCCTGTTGGCCGCCGCCGCCTTCAGCCTTGCGCCGCTCGCCAGGGCTCGGACCACGCCGCCGTCGTCGCTGTTCCGCCGAGACCTCGGCGGACGTCTGACCTTCGGCGTCGAGGTTATCGTGGCCATCCTCTCGGGGCTGGGCCTCGCGGGCCTCGCGGTGATCACCGCCCCGACGCCGGTGGCGGCCGGGATCATGATCGCGGGGGTGGCGGTGTCGTTCGGCCTGCTCTGGGCGCTCGGACGCGGCGCGGCCTGGCTGGCCGGCAAGGCGCGCGGCCTGACCCGCGGACCCGTGAAGATCGGCATCGCAAACCTGGCCGGACCGCGCTCGGCGGCCCGCACGGCGGCCCCGGCCATCGGTCTTGGCGTCGCCCTGCTGGCGGCGGTGGTGCTGATCCAGTCGGCCCTGCTCAACCAGATTAGCTCCGTGGCTCCGAGGACCGCCCCGGCCATGGTCTTCACCGAGATCCCCGGCGAGCGTATTCCCGAGTTCGATGCCGTGGTCCGCCAGGCGTTCGGCCGGCCGCTGACCGACGACAACTGGCTGCGCGCGCCCTACTTCACCGGCCGGATCGTGCGGGTGAAGGAGGAGATCGTCGACCGCGAGCAGATCGCCGAGGGCGAACGCTGGGCCTATGACAACGACATCGGCATGTCGGCCATCGGCGCTGAGCCGAACGACGCGGGCATTGTCGCGGGCCGGTGGTGGGCGGCCGACCATGCCGGACCGCCGCTGGTGGCGCTGGAGGAGGACGCCGCGAAGGGCGGCGGCCTCAAGGTCGGCGACAGG
>JBIKTU010000041.1:0-9281 GCA_044347965.1 Caulobacter sp. | reverse complement strand
CCGTCGTCGGATGACGAGACGACGATCTGACGGTCGAGGATGGTCCGCCCGCGCCCGTCCAGGACCAGCAGATTGGTGATCCCGTATCCCTTGCCGGTCACGATCAGGTTGCGGCCGTCGATGATGGTGACGTCCGCAACGGCCGGATTGCCGATGATCACGTCCCGCGCCGTACCCGCCAGCGAGACCCTGGCCGCCTGGTCGATACGGACCGGCAGGCTCTGAGCGGTCGCCGGCAGGGCAGTCGCGAGGGTCGTCAGGACGGCGACGAGGCTGAGGATGCGGCGCATTGGGATTTTCCGGGGCGTTTTTTCGCCCCCGAGACTCGGCCCGAATGGTCAACAAAGACTGAAAATGACTCACGCGCGGGCGGGCGTGATTCCTATAGAGACTTTCGCCCCGGTTCTGGCCGCGTGGTTAAGCGATCGTAATAGTAAATCCAAGTAAACCATAGAAAATTCTTGGCCGAAGTTCTGCTGTTTACTGGCCATTAAATGCGTCCTGCGAAGGTGGCCTTGTTTTCGGGGGCAGGCAAGCCAAGCCGCTTGGACCCGCCAACCGCTAGCTTGCTGATGAGGAGATCAAGCAATGACCAAGTTTATGACTCGCTTCGCCAAGGATGAATCCGGCGCCACGGCCATCGAATACGGCCTGATCGTCGCCCTGATCGCGGTGGTGATCATCACCGCCGTCTCGACCCTGGGCGGCAAGCTCAACACCGCCTTCGGCGACATCAACGACGGCCTGGACGCCCCCGCCGCGTAATTCGGCGTCGCTTCGGAAAACAGGGGGCCGCGGAGAAATCCGCGGCCCTTCTGCTTTCTGCGTCCCAGTTTCCCGACGCGGGCAGGCCCGGCGTCAATGATCGGTTCACCGCTGCGGGTGCAGAGTCGACGCTTCACCGAAAGACCCCGGACGGTCCATGCTTCCGCTGATCCAGTTCCTGCTTCTCGTCGCCTTTCCCGCCCTGGCGATCATCGCCGCGATGCGTGACGCGACCAGCTTCACCATTCCCAACTGGATCTCCCTGGCGCTCATCGCCCTCTTCTTCCCAACCGCCCTGCTGCTGGGCGCGTCGGTTACCCAGATCGGCCTGGCCGTCGCGGTGGGCTTCGGTGCGCTGATCGTCGGCATGGGCATGTTCGCCGCCGGCTGGATCGGCGGCGGAGACGCCAAGCTGTTCGCCGCCGCCGCCCTTTGGCTCGGCTGGTCGGCCCTGCTGCCCTTCCTGGCCGTGACCGCCCTGGCGGGCGGCGCCCTGGCCTTCTCCCTGCTGGTGATGCGGTCCGGATGGCTTCGGCCGGTGACGATCGGGCTGCGCGGCTGGATCGGGCGCCTGGTGACTCCCGGCGAGAACGTGCCCTACGGCGTGGCCATCGCGGTCGGCGCCCTGGTGGCCTTTCCGACCAGTCTGCCCGCCCAGCTCTTCCCGGGCCTTTCCTGAGCGGCGGCTTAGGCGCGCGTTAACCATGCGCGCTCAAAGGTAGGCCGCCGCCAGAAGGGCAGGCGACGAATCGCCCCTGTGTCCCAGCCTGATCGGCGGGACGCTCCAGAGTTCCTTAGTCCCTTCCGGGGTCAGTCCGACCTGATGAGCGCCGTCCGCATTCTTATCCTGGTGATCGCCGCCATCGCCGCCATCGCGATGGCGTTCGTGGTTCGCGGCGCCTTCTCGCCCAGGACGGCGCCATCAGTCGCCGCCGCGGCGCCGACACCCGCCGCCGGACCGACCGTGCGCGTGCTGGTCGCCAAGCGTGACCTGCCGACAGGCGCCCGGCTGAGCCCGGCCGACCTGGGTTGGCAGGACTGGCCCGCCGGGGGCCTCAGCGCCACCTTCACCACTGACGGCGCCCCCCCGCAGCTCAAGCAGACCGGCGCGGCCGGCGCGGCCAAGGAAGCCGCCGACACCGCCGGCGGCCTGTTCGGCGATGCCGCCATCAAGGCGCTCGAAGGCGCCGTCGTCCGTGAACCGTTCGTCAGCGGCGAGCCGATCGTCGCGCGCAAGATCGTCAAGACGGGCGAAGGCAACTTCATGGCCATCGTGCTGGCCCCCGGCATGCGGGCGATGAGCGTGGGCGTGACGGTCGACACCGCGGCCGGCGGCTTCATCCTGCCGGGTGATCGCGTGGATCTGATCGTCAGCCAGACCGGCGACGAAAATGGCGTTCAGACCGAAACCGTGCTGCATAACGTCAAGGTTCTGGCCATCGACCAGGCGGCGCAGCCGACCAAGGACGCCCAGACCATGGTCGGCGCGGTCGCAACCCTCGAAGTGTCCGCCGCCGATACCGAGCTGGTCGCCGGCGCCCAGACCAGGGCCAAGGCGGGCGGCGCCCTCACCCTGGCCCTGCGCTCCTATGCCGACGCCGGCGCGCCGACGACGCGCGGGGTGGCCGCCTCCAGCGGCCCCGAAGCGGGCGAGACCATACGCGTCGTCAGGGCAGGCCAGGCCAGCCAGGTAACGGTGTCCCGATGAGCAAGATCCGCCAGTTCCGATCCCTCGCGCTTGCCGTAATCGCCGGGACCCTCGTCCCGGCCGCGGCGACAACGGCGTCCGCCCAGACCATCGACGCGCAAGGCAGCGGCCTGGCCGGCATGGCCGGATCGGGTTCGACGACGGTTCGCGTCGACCTCGCGGCCGGCGGCGTATCCCAGGACCTGTCCCTGCCGCGCGGCAAGTCGGCGATCATCGAGCTCCCCGTCGATGTCCGTGACATCCTGATCACCAATCCCGCCGTCGCCGACGCGGTGCTGCGCACGCCCCGCCGGATCTACGTCCTGGGCATGACCTCGGGCCAGACCGACGCCATCCTGTTCGACGCCTCGGGCCGCCGGATCCTGTCGCTGAACATCCGTGTCGACGCCGACGCCGGCGCCCTCGGCGCGACGATCAACCGCGTCATTCCCGGCGCAAGGGTGAAGGTCGAGTCGCTCGGCGACAGCGTCATCCTGACCGGCATGGTCCAGAATGCGATCGACGCCGACCGCGCCAGCCAGATCGCGCTGCGCTACGTGGCGAAGCCCGAGCAGGTCCTCAACCTCCTCGCCGTCGCCGGCAAGGACCAGGTGATGCTCAAGGTGAGGATCGTCGAGGTCCAGCGCAGCGTCATCAAACAGCTGGGCGTGAACCTCAATGCGGTCCTGCAACAGGGCAGCGGCGCGATCACCATCGGCCAGAGCGCCAACTTCAGCGTCAACGGCGCCATGCCCGGCGGCGCGACCATCGGCGGCAACTATGCCGAAGCGCTCGACACCCTGACCGGATCGATCCGCGCCTTCGAACGGGTCGGCCTGGTCCGCACCCTGGCCGAGCCGAACCTGACCGCGGTGTCCGGCGAGTCGGCCCGCTTCCTGGCCGGCGGCGAGTACCCGGTGCCGGTGAACCAGGACACCACCGGTTCGGTGACCGTCGAGTACAAACCGTTCGGCGTGGGTCTGGCCTTCACGCCGGTGGCCCTGTCCGGGGGCCGCATTTCGCTGAAGATCTCGACCGAAATCTCCGAACTGACCACCCAGGGCGCCTTCACCCTGGGCAGCGGCGGCGGCAGCGGCGCCAGCCTGACCATTCCCGCCCTGACCGTGCGGCGGGCCGAGACTTCGGTCGAGCTGCCCTCGGGCGGCTCGATGATGATCGCCGGCCTGATCCAGCAGCAGACCCGCGAGAACATCGACGCCCTGCCGGGCGCCGGATCCATTCCCGTTCTGGGCTCTCTGTTCCGGTCGCGCGACTATCTGTCCGGCGACACCGAAATGGTGGTCCTGGTCACCGCCTACCTGGTCGACCCGAACAATCCGGGCGCCTTCCAGACGCCGGCCGACGGACTGCGCTTCGCCAACGACGCCGAAACCATCCTGTTCGGCAAGCTGAACAAGACCGTGCAAGCCCCGCCGGGCGCCAACGCGGGTCGGACCTGGCAGGGTCCGATCGGCTACGTGATCGAGTAGCGACATGCAGAAGCCGTTCCTCTTCCGTCTGACCCCGCTTGCCGGCGCCCTGTTGCTGGCAGGTTGCGCGCACGCCGATCCCGACGCCGTCGCGCGGTCGATGACACCCAACGTGCTGGACGCCTGGACCGGCGCGATCCAGGTCACGCCACAGCCGGACGAGATCCGCCTGGCCGCCCATCCGACCGGCCTCTCCGGCAATCAGGCGCGGGCGCTGGCCGAGTTCCACGCCCGCTGGATGCAGGCCGAGGGCGGCCTGATCACCGTCTCGGCCCCGAACCAGGGCGGCTACCGCGTCGGCAGTGAAACGCGCGCCTACCTGCTCGGGCAGGGCGCCCCGGCGGAGAAGGTCCTTCTGGTCGGCTATGACGCCGCCGACCCGGGCGATGCACCGGTTGTCGTCGGGTTCAAGCGTTACACGGTCGCCACGCCCAACTGCGGATCGTGGGAGGATATCACCCGCACCCTGGGCAACCGGGCGATCGACAATCTCGGGTGCGCCGTCACCTCCAACATGGCGATGCAGCTGGCCAATCCGGAAGACCTGATAGCGCCGCGCACCATGGATCCGGCCGACCCTGGCCGCCGCGCGGTGGTGTTCGACAAGTATCGCAAGGGCGAGGTGACCTCGTCGGCCAAGGACACCCAGGCGTCCGGCGCTGTCTCGCAGGCGATCCAGTAGCCATGGCCATCAGCTCCGCCAATCAGGATCCGTTCGATCTAGGCTTCGAGGCCGACGACGACTTCGCCGCGACCGGCGGCGATCCGTGGCGCGACGGCGCCGCCCGGGCGCGACCCGCGGCCGGGATGGCGGACGATCCGTTCGCGGACTTCCCGCCCGCCCGGTCGGCGATTGAAGACGATCCCTACGCCGAACTCATGCGTTCCCCGCCCCAGGCTGCGTCCCCAGTGCATCACCCGTCCGTCCAAAGTCCTGTTTACGCCACGTCGGAGCTCGCGCCCCTGACAGAGGGAAGCGCGGGAGAGGCGAGCGTGCCGCGCATCGCCATCCACGTCTTCTGCGCCCGGCCGGAAACGGCGGCGATGGTCGAGAAGGCCGCCGGCGATCGACGGATGGCCCGCGCCGCGACCTCGGTTCGCCCTGGCGGCGCCCAGGCGGCCATCGATCACTATCAGAACCAGCCGACGCCCTCCCTGGTGGTGGTCGAAAGCCTCGACTCGGCGCCTGAACTTCTCAACCAGCTCGAGCGGTTGGCCGAGGTCTGCGACCCGGGCACGAAGGTCGTGATCATCGGCTCGGCCAACGACATCGCCCTCTACCGGGAACTGATGCGGCGGGGCGTCAGCGACTATCTCGTGCCGCCGCTCAGCCCGCTGCAGATCATCCGCGCGATCACGGCCCTCTACGCCGATCCCGCCTCGCCCTTCACCGGTCGCCAGATCGCCGTGGTCGGCGCCAAGGGCGGCGTCGGCGCCTCGACCGTGGCGCACAACCTGGCCTGGACGCTGGCCGAGCAGATCCAGGCCGGCGTCGTGCTGGCCGACTTCGACCTGCCGTTCGGCACCGCCGGGCTGAACTTCAACCAGGATCCGCTGCAGGGCGTCGCCGACGCCCTGGGCCAGCCGGACCGACTGGACCCTGTCCTGATGGACCGGATGATGGTCCGGGTCACCGACCGGCTGTCGCTGTTCGCCGCGCCGGCGACCCTGGATCAGGACTACGACATCCAGCCCGACGCGTTCGAGGAGGTGGCCCAGAAGATCCGGGCCGCCGCGCCGTTCGTGGTGCTGGACCTGCCGCATGCCTGGAGCGGCTGGAAGCGCAAGATGCTGATCGCGTCCGACGATCTGGTCATTGTCGCCACGCCGGACCTGGCCTCGCTGCGCAACGCCAAGAACATGATCGACCTGGTGCGCCAGGCGCGCCCCAACGACGCGCCGCCGCGGCTGGTTCTCAACCAGGTCGGCGTGCCCGGCCGACCGGAAATCCCCCTGAAGGACTTCTGCGCGGCTCTGGGTCTGGCCCCCTGCCTGAGCCTGCCGTTCGAGCCCAAGGCCTTCGGCCAGGCCGCCAACCACGGCCAGATGATCACCGAGGTGGCGCCCAGGTCCAAGGCGGCGGAGGGGCTGGCGCAGTTGGCGCAGCTGATCGCCCGCCGGGACCCGCCGCCCGCCCAGAAACCGTCGCTTCTCGGCGGCCTGTTCAACAAGAAGAAGTAGCGCCCGGTGTTCGGCAAGCGATCCGACGCAGATACCGCGCCCGCACGGCAGGCGCCGCCGCCGCCGCCCGCCGGCGCGCCGATCGCGACGCGTCCACAGTCCGACCCGGGCGCGACCGCCTCGGGAACGCCGGCGACCAAGCGCGAGGGGGCCGACACGGCATCCCTGGCCGGGGGCTCGACTCCCCGTGAGCACACCAAGGCGCCGAAGGGGCTGGACCAGCTGCGCGCGGCGTCGCAGGGTCCGACCGCCCAGATCGTCCGCGAGCAGAGCGACTACTACCACGCCACCAAGACGACGATCTTCAATGCGCTGCTGAACACGATCGACCTGAGCCAGCTGGCCCAGCTCGACCTGAAGTCGGCGGCCGAGGAGATCAAGGACATCGTCGCCGAACTGGTGGCGATCAAGAACGTCTCGATGTCGGTCGTGGAAACCGACCACCTCGTCCAGGACATCATCAACGACGTCCTCGGCTACGGTCCGCTCGAGCCGTTGCTGGCCCGGGATGACATCGCCGATGTGATGGTCAACGGCGCCAACCGGGTGTTCATCGAGGTCGGCGGCAAGGTTCAGCTGACGAACGTCCGCTTCCGCGACAACGCCCAGCTGATGAACATCTGCCAGCGGATCGTGTCGCAGGTCGGCCGTCGCGTCGACGAGAGCTCGCCGATCTGCGACGCGCGTCTTCCGGACGGCAGCCGGGTCAACGTCATCGCGCCGCCGCTGGCGCTGGACGGCCCGACCCTGACCATCCGGAAGTTCAAGAAGGACAAGCTGACGATGAAGGATCTGGTGGACTACAAGTCCATCAGTCCGGAGGGCGCGCGGGTCCTGGGCGTCATCGGCGCCTGCCGCTGCAACATCGTCATCTCGGGCGGCACCGGTTCGGGCAAGACGACCCTGCTCAACACCATGACCGCCTTCATCGACCCGACCGAACGGGTGATCACCTGCGAGGACGCGGCCGAACTGCAACTGCAGCAGCCGCACGTGGTCCGCCTCGAAACCCGGCCGCCCAACCTGGAAGGCCAGGGCCAGATCACCATGCGGGACCTGGTCAAGAACTGCCTGCGGATGCGCCCCGAGCGGATCATCGTCGGCGAAGTCCGCGGGCCCGAGGCGTTCGACCTGCTGCAGGCGATGAACACCGGCCACGACGGCTCGATGGGCACGCTTCACGCCAACAGCCCGCGCGAGGCGATCAGCCGGATCGAGTCGATGATCACCATGGGCGGCTACGGCCTGCCCTCCAAGACCATCCGTGAGATGATCGTCGGCTCGATCGACGTCATCATTCAGGCGGCCCGTCTGCGCGACGGTTCGCGCCGGATCACCCATGTCACCGAGGTGGTCGGTCTGGAAGGGGACGTGATCGTCACCCAGGATCTGTTCGTCTACGAGATGAACGGCGAGGACGATCAGGGTCGCGTGACCGGCAAGTTCCGCTCGACCGGCATTGCTCGTCCGCGCTTCTGGGATCGCGCCCGCTACTACGGGCTGGAACGCGAGCTGGCCGAAGCCCTCGACGCGGCGGAGTAGCCCATGCTTTTCGCCCTCGTCGCCGTTCTCGCCTTCATCACCATCGGCGGCCTGGGCTGGGTCTTCGCCGGCGGAGACAGCGGCAACGCCAAGTCCGCCAAGCGCGTCCAGGCCATCGTCAGCGCCGGACCCCGCGAGGCGCGGGCGCGGAGCCGCAACGTCGTGGCCAACAACCAGGATATCCGGCGCAAGCAGATCCTGCAGACGCTGAAGGACCAGGAGAGGCAGCAGAAGAAGGCGACGCTGACCATCGCCGCCCGGCTGCAGCAGGCCGGTCTCAGCCTGACGGTGCGCACTTTCTGGATCTTCAGCGGCGTGTTCGGCCTGACCGTGGGGATCCTGACCCTTGTGGCCACCCAGAAGCCGCTGGTCGCGCTCGGGCTCGCCTTCGCCGCGGGGCTGGGATTGCCGCGATGGCTGGTCGGCGTCCTGGCCACGGGCCGGATCAAGAAGTTCACCCTGGCCTTCTCGGACGCCATCGACATCATCGTGCGCGGCATCAAGTCCGGCCTGCCGGTCCACGACTGTCTCAAGATCATCGGCAAGGAATCGCCCGAGCCCCTGGCCGGCGAGTTCCGCCGGATGGTCGAGAATGTCGGCATGGGCATGGCCATGGATCAGGCGCTGGAGAAGATGTACGAGCGCATGCCCACCAGCGAGTTGCGCTTCTTCGCCATCGTTCTGGCCATCCAGCAAAAGGCCGGCGGCAATCTGGCCGAGGCGCTGAACAACCTCTCCACCGTGTTGCGCGCCCGCAAGATGATGCGGGAGAAGATCAAGGCGCTGTCGTCGGAAGCCATCGCCTCATCGTTCATCATCGGGTCCCTGCCGCCGGGGGTGGTGGTGCTGATCACCGTCACGACGCCGGCCTACATGGCGCCGATGTTCTCCGATCCCCGCGGCCATCTGATGCTGCTCGGCGCGGCGTTCTGGATGGGCATGGGCATCCTGGTGATGCGCAAGATGATCAACTTCAAGTTCTGAGGACGGCCGATGGACCTCGTCAGACTTCTCACCAACCCGGACAACCTGTTGACGGCCTTCGTCGCGATGGTGGCGTTCGCCACGATCGTCACCCTGACCGCGCCGATGTTCAGGACCAAGGGGCTGGAAGACCGCCTGAAGTCGGTCGCCAACCGTCGCGAGGAACTGCGTCGTCGGTCGCGGGAAGAGATCGCCAAGCGCGGCGTGAGCGCCTCCAGCAGCATTCGCCAGGTGGACGAAGGCCTGTACCGGAAGGTCGTCGAGCGCCTGCAGCTGTCGCGGCTGCTGGAGGATCCCAAGGTCGCCGAGAAGATGGCCCAGGCCGGCTTCCGCGGCCCCAAGCCGATCAGCGCCTTCTACTTCTTCCGGTTCGTGATGCCGTTCGCGCTGGGCCTGTTCGCGACCTTCTACCTGTTCGTCGTCAACGACTTCGGCCTGCCGATGATGAGCAAGGTGACCTTCTGCGTCGCGGCGCTGGTGCTGGGCTACTACGTGCCCAACCTCTACATCACCAACATCGCCCAGAAGCGTCGCGAGTCGATCGTGGCGGCGTTTCCCGATTCCCTCGACCTGCTGCTGATCTGCGTGGAAAGCGGCATGTCGATCGAGGCCGCCATCCAGAAGGTCAGCGG
>JBIKTU010000477.1:0-2526 GCA_044347965.1 Caulobacter sp. | reverse complement strand
AAAGCCCTTCCCCCTGGAGGGGGAAAGGTGGCCTGCGAAGCAGGTCGGATGGGGGTGGGAGAGTGTCGGCTGCAGAAGCCATTGGTCGCCAGCCGGCGCAAGGATGCGGACAGGGCGCCACCCCCAACCCTGCCCTTCCCCCCTCCAGGGGGAAGGGAGAAGATTCAGGTCGTCACCACATCCGTCCCCGCCGCCTCATCCTCGCGCAGGCGACGGCGTTCCATCAGCCAGACCAGCCAGATGGAGAGCTCGTAGAGCAGCACGATCGGGATCGCGAGCATCAGCTGGCTGATCGGATCGGGCGGGGTGAAGATCGCGGCGACCACGAATACCGCAACGATGGCGTAGCGCCGGATCTCGCGCAGAAGCTTGCTGGTCACGATGCCCGCCAGCCCCAGCAGCGTCAGCACCACGGGCAGCTGGAAGCAGAGCCCGAAGGCGAGCAGCAGGGTCGTCACCAGGGTCAGGTAGTCCGACACCTTGGGCAACAGCGCGACATTGACCGTGTCGGTGGTCACCTGCTGGCTGAGCGAGAACCACATCACGAACGGCAGCATGACGTAGTAGACCATCGCCGCGCCGAGGCTGAACAGCATTGGCGAGGCCAGCAGGAACGGCAGGAAGGCCCGGCGCTCGCGCTTGTAGAGACCTGGCGCCACGAAGGCGTAGATCTGCCAGGCCAGCACCGGGAAGGTCAGGATCACCGCCCCGAAGCCGGCCATCTTCAGCTTGGTGAAGAAGAACTCCAGCGGCGCGGTGAAGATCATTTCGACCGTCTTGGAGTCCATGGCCGGGACATCCTTCAGCCCCGCCATGACCAGCAGCAGGTCGAACGGCCCGTGGCTGACGCCCGCCTTCTGGGCCGCGATCAGGGCTCCGGCCTTGACGAACGGTTGCAGCAGGACGGTGTAGATGTCGTCGGCGAACCCGAAACAGACGCCAAAGCCGAGGATCAGCGCGCCGACGCAGATGATCAGCCGTTTGCGCAGCTCAACGAGGTGGTCGAGCAGCGGCGCGCGCGAGGACTCGATCTCGGCTTCGTCGGGTTGATAATCGCTGCTCACGAGACGATTCCGGTCTTCGCCTTGCGCGGGGCGCGGGGCTTGCGGGCCGGCGGAGCGGCGGCTTCCTCCACGATCGGCGCAGCCTTCGGCGTGGCGGGCGCTCGCTTGCGCCTTGGCTTTTCGATGGCGGCGGGCGCGGCTTCCGGCTCGGCATAGGCCTCCGGTTGCCAAGCCATGGCCGGGCTGACCTGGACGTCGCCGCCCCTGAGGCCGGCGTCGATATCGGCGAACACCTGGTCGACACTGGCGTCACGCGGCCCGTCGGGCGTCTGCAGAGGGTCCATGAACTGGCCGGTGCGCAGGGCCTGGACCTCGCGCCGCAGCTCGTCGAGCTCGGACTGGCGGGCCATTTCGTCGAAGCTGGCGCGGAACTCGTTGGCCATGCCGCGCGCCTTGGCCATCCACTGCCCCAGCTTGCGCAGGAGCAGCGGCAGGTCCTTGGGCCCGACCACGATCAGGGCGACCGCGGCGATGACGAGCAGTTCTGTGGCGCCGATTTCAGGAAGCATCACGCGGCCTTACGCCCGCGCCGACGGCGCGATCAAGGGCAGAGTTGGTCGCCAGCCTCAGCTGACGATCTTGTCCTTCTCGGACTCGGCGCGGGGCAGCGGCTGGGCCGGCGTCTCGTCAACCTTGTCCTCGCTCTTCAGGCCATCGCGGAAAGCCTTGATGCCCTTGGCCGCGTCGCCCATGAGGCCGGACAGCTTGCCCCGGCCGCCGAACATCAGGGCGACAACCGCCAGCACGATCAGCCAATGCCAGATGCTAAATGAACCCATCGTCCGGGTGCTCCTTCAGGCCGCGGGCGTCCCTGCGACGCGGCGTGGTTCGACTATGACGGCCTATATAGGCGTTCGCGTGGCTGCTGGCCAAATTAAAGGCGCGTGAGGTTCGTCCACATCATTGCGTCCTTCGACACGGCGCTTCGCGGCTGCTCAGGATGACGTCGCTGGAAAGCAATCACTCGACGTCATGCTGAGCAGCGCCGCAGGCGGGTGTCGAAGCACGCACGGACTACTCCTCGCCCCCCACATAGTCCTGCACGAACTCCGGCGTGTCCTCGCCCGCCCCCTCGAAGTCGAGGGCGTCTTCCTCGTCCAGCGGCGGCCTCGAAGGATCGGGCACGTCGAAGCCGGGCGGCAGGTCGAGGCCCAGCAGACCGGAAGCCTTCATCTCGGCCATGCCCGGCAGGTCGGCGAGATTGGCCAGCCCGTAGTGCTCGAGGAACAGGTCGGTCGTGCCGTAGGTCACCGGCCGGCCCGGCGTTCGGCGACGGCCGCGCATCCGGACCATGCCCAGCTCCAGCAGGACGTCGAGCGTGCCCTTGCTGGCCTGGACGCCGCGCACGGCCTCGATCTCGGCCCGCGTGACCGGTTGGTGGTAGGCGATGATGGCCAGGGTTTCCTGGGCTGCCTTGGAGAGGCGCCGCGGCTCGTCGCGCTCCTCTGTCATCAGGAAGGCC
>JBIKTU010000475.1:0-2528 GCA_044347965.1 Caulobacter sp. | reverse complement strand
GCTGGCCCGCCACCCGGCCGAGGACGGCGTGGCCCTGGCCCGGGCGCCGGACGCCGAGCAGGTCGAGCGCTTCCACGAGGCCTTCGACCGCGCCCGCCAGGACGCCGAGTTCGTGGTCATCGACACACCGGGCGGGGACACCGCCCTGTCGCGCACCGCCCACGCCCATGCCGACATGGTCGTCACCCCGATGAACGACAGCTTCGTCGACTTCGACATGCTGGGTCACGTCGATCCGGTGACGCTCGAGCTTCAGAAGCCGGGCCTCTATTCCGAAATCGTCTGGGAGGCCCGCAAGGCCCGCGCCCTGGCGGGACAGCGGGCGCCGCTCGACTGGGTCGTGCTGCGCAACCGCCTGGCCAGCGTCGAGGCCCGCAACCGCAAGCGGATCGACGACCGGCTGACGGCGCTCGCCAAGCGGGTCGGCTTCCGGGTCGCCTCGGGCCTGCGCGACCGGGTCATCTACCGCGAGCTGTTCCCGTTCGGCCTGACGGTCGCCGACCTGTCGCCGAAGGTGCGACCGATCCCGGTGTCGCTGACCCACGTCGCCGCCCGGCAGGAACTGCGGGCCCTGCTGCACGCGGTGGGCCTGTCGGCCTGGACCGGCGAACGATTGCTCGCCGCCGAGTAGCGGCCGGGCTACAAGCGCGGTCATGATCTACATCCTGATCGGCGTCGCCCTGTTTGTCCTGCTCGTCTGGGTCGGACGCAGGGCGCGTCCGCTTCTGCAGCAGCGCGAGATGAAGATCCTCGCCGGCAGCATCGGCGGGGCCATCGTCGCGGCGGGCGGCCTGCTGGCCGCGAGCGGGCGCTACATCCCGGGGGCGATCCTGTCGGCGGTGGGCGTCGGTCTGGTCTTCATCGGGCGCGGGGCCCCGGCGCGGCCCGCCGAACCTGCGGATGACGCCGCCATCTCGGAAGCGCGGGAGATCCTCGGCGTCGGGCCTGACGCCACCCGCGAGGAGATCCAGGCCGCCTACGGCCGCTTGATCCGCGCCGTCCACCCCGACGCCGGCGGCACCAGCGGTCTGGCGGCGCGGCTCAATGCAGCGCGGGATACGCTGCTGCGGAAATGACGGTGGCTGACCCACTTTCGTCATCCTCGCCCGCGTGGCGAGGATCCCTGCGTCGGTTCGCAGGTGCGACTGTGACCATTCTCTCACCGTGAAGCTGGGCGAGGGATCCTCGGGACAAGCCCGAGGATGACGGCGGAGGTTTTCGCAAACGAAAAGGGCGCGGCCGCCGACCACGCCCTTCCCGACTTGATGCCGCCTGACGCGCTCTAGGGCGCGATGACCATGCAGGCCTGCTTCTTGGCCTTGAGGGTCTTGCAGGCGGCGCGGGCGGCGTCGGCGGTCATGCCTTCGAACCGGACACGGAAGTAGCCGCCGACGGCGCCGCCGATGTCCGCTTCGGCCTCGGAGAAGGCCGAGGCGAAGCGCCTCTGGATCAGCTTCAGCTGCTGGCGCGCCTGGTCCCGGGACTTGAAGGCGCCGGCCTGGACCACATACTGGCCGCGTGGCTTCTTCGGCGCGGCCTTCCTGGCCGGCGTCGGCTTGCTCACCGGATCGGCGATCGGCGCCATCGTGCGCTGGATCGCCATCGGGGTGGAGGGCGCGGGCCCATCGGTCAGCACGACGCGCAGGCCGGCGATCTCGCCGGAGTCGCCCATGGCGGTCGGCGGCCGGATCACCGGGCCCTCGATCACCGGCTCGAACATGGACTGGGCCACGGTGATGGACTCGCCCAGCGAGCGGCGCTTGAGCACGTCAAAGCCGGTCAGCAGCAGGTCCTCGACGTGGTCGTCGCGCGTCACCGTCGAGCGGCCGCCCAGAACCACGGCGATCAGCCGACGGCCGTCGCGCACGGCCGAGGCCGCCAGATTGAAGCCCGAGGCGTTGATGTAGCCGGTCTTGAGGCCGTCCATGCCGGCGAACTGGCCCATCAGCCGGTTGTGGCTCGTGATCAGCCGGCCGCGGAAGTAGAAGGCGTTGATGCTGAAGTAGCCGTAGTACTGCGGAAAATCGCGCATCACGGCGCGCGACATGATGGCGATGTCGCGGGCGCTGGAGATCTGACGGTTGTCGGGCAGGCCGGACGCGTTCACGAACCGCGTGTTGCTCATGCCCAGCTCCTGGCCGCGCAGGGTCATCAGGGCGGCGAAGCGCTGCTCGGTGCCGGCGATATGTTCGGCAAGGGCCACGGCCATGTCGTTGGCCGACCGTGTGGCCAGAGCCTTCAGCGCATCATCGACGCTGACCTGATCGCCGGCGGGCACGCCCAGTTTGGTCGGGGGCTGCGACGCGGCGCGGGCGGAAATCGTCACCATGTCCGTCGGCTTCACCCGGCCCTCGGACATCGCCTCCATGACCAGGTACATGGTCATGACCTTGGTGATCGAAGCGGGATAGCGCGGACTGTCGGCGCGCTTGGCGTAGAGGACTTCGCCGGTGTTGGCGTCGACCACGATGGCCGCGTACTTGGGTTCGCTGGCCGGAATGGACAGGTAGGGGACCTGGGCCTGCGCC
>JBIKTU010000476.1:0-2528 GCA_044347965.1 Caulobacter sp. | reverse complement strand
TAGTTCTTTTCCGGTTCGGCCCCGTGGACCACACCCAGTATATGGCGACCGACGCCTTCTCGCGAGAGAACGGCCTGTTGGACACGCTGGTGCAGCAGTCGATCGCCACGGCGGCCGAGGCGGGGCGTTGGCTCAGCTTCGGAATCTCGACGGCCGACGGGGGGCGGGTCGTGAACCCGGGCCTTCTGGACTACAAGGAGAGCTTCGGCGGGCGCAGTGTTGCTCACGATCACTATGAGCTGGCCTTGACCTAGCTCACGCAGACAGCCACAGGCCGGCCTTGACGCCACCGCCTCCCAGAGACTTCAGAGCCAACCGCGGCGACCCAGCCAGAAGATGCCGGATTATCGAATGTCCTCCGACGCGCTCGTCTCGATCCTGATCCCCTCGTACAATCACGCCCCCTTTATCGCCCAGGCAATCAACAGCGCGCTGGATCAGACGCATCCGAACATCGAGGTCATCGTGGTGGATGACGGCTCGACCGACGATACGCGCGCGGTCCTGAGCGCGTTCGAGGGTCATGACAGGGTTCGTATCTTCCTGAACGATGTGAACAGGGGCCACAACTGGACTCTCAACAAGGCGATCGACGAGTCCCGCGGCGAGTTTGTCAGCTTTCTGGCGTCCGACGACTGGTACCTCCCCGAGAAGACAACGCTTCAGCTGGCGCGCTTCGCGGCCTGCGGTCCCAGGGTCGGGCTCGTCTACGGGCGGGGCGGTCGCTACTTCACCTCCACGGGAAAGACCGTGCTGACCGATGTTCCGCACCATCGCGGAGATGTTGTCGCGGCGGCGGTGCGCCAGCAGTTTGTCTACCCGATCACCCCGCTCATTCGGCGGTCGGTCTTCGACAGGGTGCGCTTCAATCCCGAGCGCCGGATAGACGGCGAGTCCATCTACCTCTGGATCGCCATCTACTACGAGTTCGACTTCGTTGAAGATGTTGTCGCGATCATGCGCGACCATCCGGGCAACCTGGGGAAAAAGCACGCCGAAGTGTACGAGGCGCTCCTCGTTGTCTTCGACGAACTGTTCGCCAACCCCGATCTGCCTCCCGAGGTGGCCAGGACAATGCCCCGCAAGTTCGCCGACCTTCACAGAACCAAGGGTTTGCAGTTCGTGTTCGACTCCATGGACTTCGCGTCAGGGCGAAAGGCGCTTCTGAGGGCGCTGCGAACGCGGCCGGCTCTGGCGCTTCAGCCGAAGATCGTTGCGTCGCTGGTGATCGCCTGCCTGCCGGAGAATCTCGCGAGGCGTGTCGTAATGTTCGCCAAGGTCACGCTGCGGCGCGCCCGGGACGTCCAGGTCTGATGGTCGGGACCCGCGACGGAATCCGGTTCGTGCGGCGTTCAACCGGCGCCTTGGCGAGCGTTCCGGCTGTCCGGCGCGAAGCCCGGAAAGTGATTGTTGAGCCGTGAAGCGACGCCACCCCAACCTCTTCATTGTCGGCGCCCCCCGTTGCGGCACGACGGCGTGGGTCAAGTACCTGGGCGAGCACCCCGATGTGTACTTCGCCGAGCGCAAGGAGCCGCATTACTTCAGCGAGGATTTTCCAGGTTTCCGTTGGGCGCGGACGGAGGACGACTATCTGGACTTCTTCGACGGCGTCGAGAACCAGCCGGTCGTCGGCGAGGCCTCCGTCATGTACCTGTACTCAAGGGTGGCGGCTGCCAGGATAGCGGCTGCCTATCCGCACGCCCGCATCCTGATCTTCCTGCGCCGACAGGAGTCGTTCCTGCCGTCCTATCATCAGCAACTGCTCAACAACCGGGACGAGGCCATAACGGACTTCGAGACGGTGTGGCGCCTCTCCGGCTCCCGGACGAAGGCCAGGACGCCACGGTCCTGCCGGGCGCCGGCCTTCCTCGACTACAAGGCCGTCGGCGGCTTCTCCGACCAGGTTCAGCGATATCTGGATGTGTTTCCGCGCGACCAGATCATGATCATGGACTTCGCGCGCTGGTCGGCCGAGCCGCTCGCCGCCTATCGTTCGGTCCTCGATTTCCTGAACGTCGCGTACGACGGGCGAACAGATTTCCCGCGGGTGAACGCGGCGAAACGCTTCCGCTTTCGCAGCGTCGCGTCCCTGACCCAGTCACCCGCGCCGTGGCTCCTGAAAGTGGCCGCATGGGTGAAGAGGCTGCCCATGTTGAGGGATGTCCGGTTCTCGGGCTGGCTTCGCGGCTTGAATGAGACGGCGGGCTATCAGGCCAGGGCGTCGGAAGCCCTTGCACGCGAAATAGACGCCTTCTTCGACGACGATAATCGACGCCTTGCCGCCCTGAGTGGTGACCCGGAGCTGCTGCGCCGCCGTCCGTGAATCGGCCGCCTGGCTGGCCCGGAGGGGGATTGCCGGCTGCGGGATTCCCACAGGAGCGCCCTCGACAACTCGCCCCTCGAGCGACTTCGCCGCGCCCCGTCTCCCCGCTGGCGCGACTCGGCGCCAACTTCGTCTGGTTAACCTAGACAGACCCGCCGCGCGCGTTCTATAGGTCGAGCAACAGCGTTCTGTGGGACAGCTCTAA
>JBIKTU010000474.1:0-2533 GCA_044347965.1 Caulobacter sp. | reverse complement strand
GGCGCGGGTGATCGGCCGCTGCATCAGCACCGACTCCGCCTTGCCCGGCAGCTTGTAGCGAACCTTCAGGAAGGCCAGTTCGGCCGAGGGCGCCGCCTCCGGCCGGGCCGAGGTGTAGCGCAGCGGATCGGAGGAGGGCGTCGCCCCGACCCGGGTGATCTCGTAGAGGGCGGTGACCGAGGCGCCCGATCCCACCTCGCCGGCGTCGACCTGGTCGTTGTTGAAGTCCTCGCGGGCCAGCATCCGGGTCTCGTAGCCGATCAGCCTGTACTCGCTGACCTGGTACGGGTTGAACTCGACCTGGATCTTCACGTCGTCGGCGATGGGGAACAGCGAGCCGGAGAAGTCGTCGCGGAACAGCTTCCGCGCCTCGTCGAAGCTGTCGATGTAGGCCGCCGTGCCGTTGCCGTTCTGGGCCAGGGCCTGCATCATCGTGTCGTTGTAGTTGCCGCGCCCGAAGCCGTAGACCGACAGGTAGACGCCGGTCTTGCGCTTGTCGGCGACGAAGTCCTTGAGCTTGCTCGGGTCCGAAACCCCGACGTTGAAGTCGCCGTCGGTCAGCAGGATGACGCGGTTGACCGCCTTGGGGTCGAAGTTCTGCTGGGCCAGGGCGTAGGCGAGGGCCAGCCCCTGGCCGCCGGCCGTGGACCCGCCCGACTGCAGCGCGCCCAGGGCGCAGCGCATCTTCAGCTTCTCCTTGCCGCTGGTCGGGGCCAGAACGGCGCCCGCCGAGCCGGCGTAGGCGACCATGGCGACCCGGTCCCGGTCGCCCAGCTGGTCGATCAGCGTGCCCAGCGCCTTCTTGGCCAGCGGCAGGCGGTCCTCGCTCCACATCGAGCCGGAGGTGTCGACCAGGAAGACCAGGTTCAGCGGCGGCTGCTCATCGCGCGGAATGTCATAGCCCTGCAGGCCGATGTGGACGATCTGGCGGTCCTTCGACCAGGGAGAGGGGGCGACGGCGACGAACGGCCTGAACGGTTCGGCCTTCGTGGCGGGCAGGGGGTAGGCGTAGTCGAAATAGTTGATCAGCTCCTCGACCCGAACCGCGTCGCGCGGCGGCACGCGGCCGTCGGCCAGGAAGCGGCGGGTGTTGGCGTAGGCGGCGGTGTCGACGTCGATCGAGAAGGTCGAGACCGGCTCCTGGGCCACCTGTTTGATCGGGTTGGAGACGCCGCCGGGGTATCGCTCGGTGTCCTGGGCGGCCATCGGTGGCGGGGGCATGACGGAGCCCTGGACGACCATCGCGGGGGCGGGCGCGTACATCATGACCGGTGGCGGGGGTGGTGCTGGCGGCGGTGGCGGCGGCGGCGGCGCTGCGACCCTCGGCAAGGAGAAAAACGACCGTTTCTGCGCCGTGACCACGATGCTGCCGCCGGCGGAGGATTCCTCCATGTTCTGTGCGCCGGCGAAGCCGAGCGCCTCGCAGTCCGCGGCCGACGGTTCGCGATCAGCCGGCGACGCCACCTTTGCGAAGGTGGTCGGCGGCGCGGAGGCCGCGATCAGCGCCGCGACGGCCGTCAGGCTGACGATGGATCGAAAACGCCTCTTGTCACCCATGTGATTCCCCTGAATTCGTTCGTCCCGAGACCATGGTTCGCGCGCGGCCTGCGGCGAAAGCAGGGCGCAACGCGGGCGAGGGCGCGGCGGCGCGTTTATTCCGGCGCCGTTTTCGCCTCTGGCGAGAACCGTGTTCACTATGGGGCCTCGGAGCCCGAAATATGGTTAAGGCTGGCCGCTCGCACGCTTGACTCGTTGCGGGGGCCAGCGAAGAGTCACGTTCGCCGAAGGGTTAACGGCGGGGTGGCGTTGGGGGTGATGAGTATGCACGAGAGCAGCGACACCCCGGCCGGGCCAGAGGGCTCCGCCAAAGGGCCGCTGATCCGTGGCGTGTCGATCGCTGTCCTCGTGACGGCTGTCATCCTGCCTCTGGTCGGCTGTGACACCGGGCCCAACAGCTGGTTCGGCAGCAAGGGCGAGGTCGCCTGCCCGCGTCCCCAGATGCCGGCCGGCTCGCAGCCGCAGTTCAACGGCCAGCAGATCGAGATCCGCACCCTTCGCCGCCGGGGCTTCACCGGCGACTTCTTCGCCCAGCTGGAACTGGCCCGCCGCTACCAGGGTGAACGCGCGGCCGACAAGAACCTCGAGGACGATGTCGAGGCGGCGGTCTGGTACGCCCTGGCCCTGACCAACTCCGAGGGCTTTACGCCCATCGCCGCCAACAGCCGGCGCGCGCCGCAGGGCGAGAACAAGATCTCGCGATTCGACGACTGCCGCGCCGTCGAGCGCAGCATTGCCTACCGCGCCCTCGACCGGGTGCTGTCGCGCATGACCTCCGAGGAGCAGGAAAAGGTCCGCAACCGGGTCATCTACATCCTCTCGACCCAGGGGGCCGAAGGCTACCGGACGCTGGCGCGGATGCATGACGGCTACTTCGGGCCATTCGGCGAGCCGACCGACAACCGGCAGGCGGCGGAGGCGCGCGGTCGTCCCAACAAGCCGGGCTCGCCGGCCGCCCTGAGCCTGTTCCCGCGCA
>JBIKTU010000473.1:0-2539 GCA_044347965.1 Caulobacter sp. | reverse complement strand
GGTCTTCGCATCATAGGCCGACAGGTAGCCGCGCACGCCCAGTTCGGCGCCGCCGTTGCCGATCAGCACCTTGCCCTTCACGATCCGGGGGGCGCCGGTGATGGTGTAGGGCTTGCTCTGGTCGACGGTGACGACCTCCCAGACCTTCTTGCCGGTCTTCGCGTCCAGCGAGATCAGCCGGCCGTCCAGCGCGCCGAAGTAGACCCGGCCCTGCCACAGGGCGACGCCGCGATTGACGCTGTCGCAGCAGGCCTTCACGCCCGTCTTGCGCGGAACCTGCGGGTCATGTTCCCAGAGCAGCTTGCCGGTCTTCGCGTCGAAGGCCCGGACGACCGACCAGGACGAGGTGGTGTACATGACCCCGTCGGCGACCAGCGGCGTGGCCTCGATGCCGCGGTTTTCCGGCAGGTCGTAGCTCCAGGCGAGGCCCAGATCCTTGACCGTCGCCTTGCTGATCTTTGTGAGCGGACTGAAGCGCTGCTCGCCGTAGGTGCGGCCGTGGGTCAGCCATTCGCCCGGCGTTTCGTCGGCCGCGGCGATCCGCTTGCCGTCAACGTCGGCCGTGCCGCTTCCGCAGCCGGCAAGCAGGGTCGCGGCCGCAATTGCGGCCGCCAGGGCGATACGCCTCATCCGTCGTCTCCTCATCGCACCGCGTCTTGCGCGCGGAGTCGCGCCTACTATGCGAACCCTCCGTCAGGTCATGCAAGACGTCGCCTCAGCAGAGACAGCAGCGGCTTCTCGATCCACTGGAAACAGGCCAGCCCCCCGGCCGTCCCGACCAGCATCGCCAGCGGCACGAAGACCGGCGGGTTCCAGGCGCCGATGGTCATGGCCAGGGCGCCGATGGTCAGGGTGTGGGTCAGGTATAGCGAATAGGAGGCGTCGCCGAGGGCCCCCAGCCAGCTCCAGCGCGGCCAGCCCCCGTCCGCCTCGATACTGACCGCGCCCGCCACCACCAGCGTCGCTGGCACGCCCCAGATCATCGGCCGCCAGAGGTCAGGGTCGATCGCCGACAGCCAGAGGAGCAGGAACAGACCAAGGCCCAGCGCCAGAAGCAGCCAGCCGACGGCGCGCTCCGGCAGCAGCCCCTCCTGCGCCAGCCTGGCCAGCCAGACGCCGGCCAGGAACTGCAGGAACATCGGGTTCAGGAGCATGACGTAGCCGGGCGGCCAGACGAAACCCGCCAGGGACAACAGGGTCAGCGCCATGGTCAGGGCGGCGAGGCGCCGCCGCACCGGCAGAACCAGGCAGCTGGCGAAGACGAGGTAGAACACCGCCTCGTAGTTCAGGGTCCAGCCGGGTGTCAGGACCGGGAACGGCTGACCGTCCGGATTCATGTGCTGGATGAAGGCCAGCGACAGCAGCACATGGTCGGCCCGCGGCTCGACGTCCGGAAAGCGCTGCGGAAAGACCAGGGCGCCGGCGACCAGCGCCAGGGTGACGAGCCAGTAGAGCGGCGCCACACGGAGCAGGCGGCGGCGAATGAAATCCAGTGGCCCGGCGTCGCGACCGGTAGTCACCGTCCACATGACAAAGCCGCTGATCACGAAGAACAGGTCGACGCCCGCCGCGCCGATGCTGAAATCGATCTGCGACCACTGGCAGGCGTGGAACAGCGCCACCGACAGGGCCGCCACGGCCCGCAGGTGCTGGATCGACACCCAGGTCCGACCCCCGTCCATGGTCAGCCGCAGCCTCCCGGCATTTCGGCCACCCAGCGCCGGAGCAGGGCGACCGCCTCATCCTGCGCCAGCGCGCGACCCAGCTCCGGCATCATGGCCCCCGGATCGAGCGAGGCAGTGCGATAGACCAGGATCGACTCATCGGGCCTGCCCGGATGGATCCCGTACCGGAAGCCGCCCGTGCCCTGCCCCGCCGCGATGGGCGGCTTGCAGAGGCCCAGCTGAGGCCCGGCGGCGGCCAGGGTCAGGTAAAGGCCCGAGGTGTCCGCCGGCCCGGTCGGGCTGTGGCAGTGGGCGCAGTTGATGTCGAGCCAGGCCCGCGCCCGGGCGTCCAGCGGCGCCCGCTCGTCCAGCCAGTCCACGCCGCCGGCACGCCGCGCCGGCAGGCCGCGCAGGTAGCCGATCGCCTCCAGCCGGGCGAGCTGGTTGAAGCCCTGGCCGCCGACGGCCACGTCGCGGTCGAGGTGACGGGCCTTGAGGCCGATGGGCTGCAACGCCTTGGTTGAATGGTTCGTCCCGTGGCAGCCGGCGCACTGGTTCACGTTCGGGACCTGATAGGTAAACCGGTCGCTGCGGCCCGGCCGGACCAGCGTCATGGCGACGGGCTGCCCGGTCCGCTTCAGCGTCGCTGTCCTCTGGTCCTCGTCCCAGACATAAGGCAGCGCAACCCAGCCCTCGGCCCGGCGGACCATGATGCGGGTCTCAACCAGACGCACCCTGGCGAGATCCATCCCTTCACCGGTCTCCGACAGCTTCAATCCGTCTCCGGGGGCGACGGCGCCGTCGGCGACAGTCGGGTAGAAAAAGGTCTTGGTGAGCACCGTCCCGACGGGGAAGTCGAATGTCTCGTCATCAGA
>JBIKTU010000472.1:0-2545 GCA_044347965.1 Caulobacter sp. | reverse complement strand
CCTGCGCGGAGGCGCGGTTCGGCGGCGTCTGCCCCAACTGCGGCGGCGGTCTGGCAGCGCGGCCCGCGCGGCCGACGGCGCTGCTGGCGAAGTTTCCAGGGAGCGCCGAGCGGGTGATGAAGGAGCACGACGCGTGCGTATCAGGCCACACTGCATAGTTGCCACTTGATGTGTATTGGTGCACACAAGTGAACAGCCGCGAGGTGATCCGACGCCTGGAGGCGGATGGCTGGTTCGAAGTCGCCCAGCGCGGCTCGCACAAGCAGTTCCGTCATCCGGACAAGTCCGGCCGGGTGACGGTTCCGCATCCGGGCCGGGATATTCCGATCGGAACGCTTCGCAGCATCGAGCGCCAGTCCGGCGTCAGCTTCAGGTGACTTCCATGCGCGCCTACATCGCCCTGATCCACAAGGAGGCCGACAGCGACTACGGCGTCAGCTTCCCCGACCTGCCCGGCTGCGTATCGGCGGGCGTGACGCTTGATGAGGCCCGCGCCATGGCGGAGGAGGCCCTGGCCCTGCACATCGAGGGCATGGCCGAGGATGGCGACGCCATCCCGGAGCCGTCCTCGATGGAAGAGGTGATGGCTGACCGCGAGAACCGCGATGCGGTGGCGATTCTCGTACCGGCCCCGGTCCAGACGTTCAGATCCGTCCGTGTGAACATCACCCTGCCCGAAGACACCCTTCGCGCGATCGACGCCTACGCCGAGGCGGCGGGATTCACGCGGTCGGGCTTCCTGGCTCGCGCGGCGAGACAGGCGATGGGCGACGAGGCGGCTTAGGTGCGATCAGGGACATGTACCGAAGTGCATGTCCCCGACTGCGGCACCGCTTCACTTCCGCCCCGTCCCTCGCTAATCCCGTCCGATGACCATCACCACGGTCGGCCTCGATGCCGACGACACGCTCTGGCACAACGAGACCATCTTCCGCCTGACCCACAAGCGGTTCGTGGAGCTGCTCGCCCCCTATGCCGACGAGGCGATGCTGGAGGCGAGGCTGGCCGAGACCGAGAGGCGCAATCTGAGGCTCTACGGCTACGGGGTGAAGGGCTTCACCCTGTCGATGATCGAGACCGCGATGGAGCTGACCCAGGACAAGGTGTCGATCGGCGTCATCAAGCAGATCCTCGCCGCCGGCCGCGAGATGCTGACCGAGCCGGTAGAGCCGCTGCCCGGCGTCGACCTGGCCCTGCACCAGCTGTCGGAGCGCTACCGCCTGGTGCTCATCACCAAGGGCGACCTGCTGCACCAGGAACAGAAGCTGGCGGCCAGCGGTCTGGGCGACCTGTTCGCCGCCGTCGAGATCGTCAGCGAGAAGGACGCCGACACCTACCGCCGGGTGTTCGCCCGCCACGGCACGGGGCCGGCGCAGGCGGTGATGGCCGGTAACTCGATGCGATCAGACATCCTGCCGGCGCTGGAGGCCGGCGCCTGGGGCGCGCTGATCCCCTATCCGCTGGTCTGGGCCCACGAGGCGGCCGAGGCGCCGGAAGCCCACGACCGCTATGTCGAGCTCGGCTCGATCAGCGAGCTGCCGGCGTGGGTGCAGTCGGTGGGGAGCTGATACCCCGCTGTCATCCTCGCCCTTGTGGCGAAGACCCCTCGCTCAGTTTTACGGTGAAAGCGTGATTTTCCCTTCACCTGCGCACCGACACAGGGGTCCTCGCCACAAGGGCGAGGATGACGAACCGGGAGAGCGACGGCTGTTGGTCGGACCCGAATTTCGTCATTGTGAGACGCGAGCTTTCGGGTGAGCGTTTCACCACTCAGGGGGTCTCCGCCGTGAATCTTCGTCCCGTCCTCGCCCTGGCCGCCAGCGTCCTGCTGCTCTCCTGCACCGCCATGCCGGAGCTGCCCACGCTGCCCGGGCAGGCGGCGAAGGGCGCGCCGTTCGACATCGTCATCCGCAACGGCCTGATCCACGACGGGACCGGCGGTACGCCGTACAGGGGCGAGGTGGCGATCCGCGGCGACCGGATCGTGGCCATGGGCGCGAAGGTGAAAGGACCGCGGCTGACGGAGATCGACGCCAGGGGCCAGGCCGTCGCCCCCGGTTTCATCAACATGCTCAGCTGGGCCACCGACAGCCTGATCGCCGACGGCCGCGGCCTGTCGGACCTCAAGCAGGGCGTGACGCTGGAGGTCATGGGCGAGGGCTCGTCCATGGGCCCCTGGAACCCCGAGATGAAGCGGCTGGAGCGCCAGCGGCAGGGCGACATCAGGTACGACATCGCCTGGACGACGCTGGGCGAATACCTGGCCTATCTCGAGAAGGAGGGGATCAGTCCCAACGTCGCCTCCTTCGTAGGGGCCGAGACCGTCCGCACCAACGTGCTGGGCGAGGGCGACGACCAGCCGGGCGAGGCCCAGCTGCAGCGCATGCGGGCCCTGGTCGTCCAGGCCATGGAGGAGGGGGCGCTCGGCGTCGGCTCCTCGCTGATCTATGCGCCGGGCAGCTATGCCGAGACGCGCGAGCTCACCGCCCTGGCGACCGAGGCCGGCCGCTGCGGCGGCATCTACATCAGCCATATGCGCAGCGAG
>JBIKTU010000080.1:0-7427 GCA_044347965.1 Caulobacter sp. | reverse complement strand
CAGCGCGTGTCGAACCACGCAGGGCGTTCGAAATGACCTGGAAGTCCAACCTCCCCGCCGCGCGCGGCAAGCTGCTCTTCGACGAGCCGCTGGCGCCGTTCACCTGGTTCCGGGTCGGCGGGCCGGCCGAGGTGCTGTTCCTGCCGGCCGATCCCGAGGACCTGGGCGACTTCCTGCGCCAACTGCCGCAAGGCGTGCCGGTCACGGCGCTGGGCGTCGGCTCCAACGTCATCATCCGTGACGGCGGCGTGCCGGGCGTGGTCATCCGCTGCGCCGGCAAGGCCTGGGGCGAGGTGCTGGTCGACGGCGACCTGGTCATCGCCGGTCCCGCCGCGCTCGACGCCCAGGTGGCCCGCGCGGCCGCGAAGGCTGGGCTGGCGGGGCTTGAGTTCCTGGTCGGCATCCCCGGCACCATCGGCGGCGCCCTGACCATGAACGCCGGCTGTTACGGCCGCGAGACGAAGGACGTGCTGGTCTCAGCGACCGGCTACGACCGGTCCGGCGAGATGCGCGTCTGGGAGAACGAGGACTTCGGCTTCACCTACCGCCACACCGTCGTGCCCGAGAACTCGACCTTCTGGGTCCAGGCGGTGTTCCGCGGCACGCCCGACGATCCCGCCGCCGTGAAGGCGCGCATGGACGAGATCACCGCCCGCCGCGAGACCACCCAGCCGATCCGCGAAAAGACCGGCGGCTCGACCTTCAAGAACCCGGAAGGCCATTCCTCCTGGAAGCTGGTCGACGAGGCCGGCTGGCGCGGCAAGCTGTTCCGGGCGACCGGCGGGGGGGCGATGTTCAGCGACCTGCACAGCAACTTCATGATCAACCCGGGCGAGGCCACCGCCGCCGACCTCGAGGGCCTGGGCGACGCCGTCCGGGCCGACGTGATGGCGAAGACTGGCGTCGAGCTGAACTGGGAGATCAAGCGGATCGGGCGGGTGGGGTAGGTCCCTCAAGAACCCCTCCTCCTCGATGGAGGAGGGGCAGGGGTGGTGGTGTGGTCGCCGCATTGGCCGTGCTGGCTCAACAGGCTCGGCGCCTCTCGCGCCCATCCGGACTCGCTGTGCTTCCACCACCATCCCCGGCCCTTCCTCCATCGAGGAGGAAGGGGGAAGGGCTCCCTCAACGAATCTCCATCGCCTCTGCATCCCCGGTCGCTTGACTTGAGCGCCCCGCTATCGCACCCGGCTCACATGCGCGTTTTCCTGTCCGGCCTCGCCGCCGCCCTGACCCTTTCGACGGCTGGTCTCGCCGCCGAGCCCGCCGACACCGCCGCCGCCCTGCGGGACAAGGCGCTGGGCGACGCGACCGCCTGGACGATCCTCGAGGATCTGACGACCGAAATCGGTCCGCGTCCGGTCGGCTCGCCGGCGATGACCCGCGCCAAGGACTGGGCGGTCCAAACCCTGACCGCCTACGGCTTCACCAACATCAAGGTCGAAGAGTTCGACAAGCCGACCTGGCGTCGCGGCGCCGAGTCGGCGTCGATCATCGCGCCCTATCCCCTGAAGCTGTCGATCATCGGGCTGGGCGGCAGCGTCCCGACCCCGGCCAAGGGCGTCGAGGGCGAGGTGGTGATCTTCCGGACCCTTGCCGAACTTGAAGCCGTCCCGGACGGGTCTCTGGCCGGCAAGATCGCGGTCGTCACCACGCCGATGGTCCGCACCCAGTCCGGCGAGGGCTATGGCGCGGTCGGCGCGGTGCGCCGCACCGGACCCTCCATCGCCGGCCGCAAGGGCGCCATCGCCTACCTCACCCGCTCGGTCTCGACCTCGGACTCGCGCCTCCCCCATACCGGGATCATGCGCTACGCCGAAGGCGCGCCGCAGATCCCGGCCGCCGCCCTGGGCGTTCCGGACGCGGAACAGCTGGAACGCCTCGCCGCGCGGGGACCGGTCCGCGTGAAGCTGAGCATGGCCTCAAGCGTCGACCCAAAGTCTGTCGCCTGGAACATCTCGGGCGACATCGTCGGCAGTGAGCGCCCCGAGCAGATCATCGTCGTCGGCGGTCACCTGGACAGCTGGGACGTCGGCACCGGCGCCATCGACGACGCCTCGGGCATCGCCATCACCACGGCGGCGGGCAAGCTGATCGGCGACCTGCCCCGCCACCCGAAGCGGACGATCCGCGTGGTCATGTGGGGCTCGGAAGAGACCGGCGGGTCCAGCGAAGCCTACGCCGCCGCGCGCAAGGACGAGATGCCGAACCTGGTAATCGCCGGCGAGAGCGACTTCGGCGCCGGACGGATCTACGCCCTGCAGCTGCCGGCGCGCGCCATGACGTCCGGCGCCCTGGCCCCGTTGCCGGGCCTGATGGCGCCGCTGAAGGTTTTCGTCTCCCGCGAGCCGGCTCGCGGCGGCGGCGCCGACACCGAGGGTCTGGAGAAGGCCGGCGTGCCGGCGTTCAGCCTGCGCCAGGACGGCGCGCGCTACTTCGACTTTCACCACTCGGAGGACGATACCCTGGACAAGGTCGATCCCGATGACCTGCAGCAGAACGTCGCCGCCTGGGTCGCGCTGCTCTACATGATCGCCGACACCGACATCGACTTCCGCGCTTTGAAGGACGCCAAATGAGCCTGCCGCTACAGGGCCACCACGTCGCCGTCCTGCTGGGCGGCCTGTCTTCCGAGCGGGAGGTCAGCCTGGTCTCCGGCGCCGCCTGCGCCGGCGCGCTTGAGAACCTGGGCGCCAAGGTCACCCGCGTCGACGCCGGTCGTGATCTGGCCCAGGTGCTGACCGCCCTCAAGCCCGACGTCTGCTTCAACGCCCTGCACGGCGAGTGGGGCGAGGACGGCTGCGTCCAGGGCGTACTGGAGACACTGGGTCTCCCCTACACCCACTGCGGCGTGCTGGCTTCGGCGCTCGCCATGGACAAGGCCAAGTCCAAGGCGGTGCTGGCGGCGGCTGGCGTCACGGTGCCCGGCGGCGGTCTCTACAATCGCCACGACGTCGCCCGCGACCACGTCATGCCGCCGCCCTATGTGGTGAAGCCCAACGCCGAGGGATCGTCGGTCGGCGTCTTCCTGGTCTTCGAGGGCGCCAACGGGCCGCCGCAGGAGGTTGTGGCCCCGTCCTGGACCTACGGCGAGGAGGTGATGGTCGAGCCCTACATCGCCGGCATGGAGCTGGCGGTGGCCGTCATGGACGGCAAGGCCCAGACGGTCACCGAGATCGTCCCGCGCACCGGCTTCTACGACTACGACGCCAAGTACGCCGAGGGCGGGTCCGAGCACGTCGTGCCGGCCAGGATGCCCGCGGAGGATTTCGACCGCGCCCTTCGCCTTTCGGAGCTCGCCCACGCCGCGCTTGGTTGTCGCGGTGTGACCAGAAGCGACCTTCGTTATGACCCTGTTAAGCGTCTTCTGGTCCTCTTGGAGGTCAATACGCAGCCCGGCATGACGCCCACCTCTCTGGTTCCAGAACAGGCGGCGCATCTGGGTACGTCATTTGACCAACTAGTGCTCTGGATCGTGGAGGATGCGTATGCCCGCGGTAATGCGGGGGGCGGGACGCGGTAGCGTCAAGCCCCGGGCCAAAGCGCCCGCAAACAGGGGTGGACCCCGGAAAGCCTCCCCGGCGCCAAGGCCCGCGGCGAAGCTGCGCGCCGCCCAGGGCGTGCTGCCGCCTATGGTCGCGGTGGGCGTGGCCGGCGCCGTGCTGGCTGTCGGCCTGATCGTGACCCTGGCCACCGGTCATCGCGGCGAGCGTGTCGCCCAGGGGCTTGGTTCCGCGGTCGCCGGCCAGACCGCCGACTTCGGCTTTCGCCTCGACAAGGTCCATGTCCAGGGCGCCTCGCCGATGGCGCAGCAGGCGATTCTCGACGCCACCGGCCTGTCGCTCGGCCAGCCGATTCTCGACGTCGACCTGGAACGGGTCCGTCAGTCCGTCTCCGGCGTGGGCTGGGTCAAGGAGGCGCAGGTGGTGCGCCTGCTGCCTGACACGCTGGTGATCGCCGTCGCCGAACGCGAGACCCTGGCGGTCTGGCAGTCGCGCGGACGGACCTTCGTCATCGACGGCGGAGGCCGGGCCATTCCGGAAGCCGATCCGGGCCGTTTCCCGCAGCTGCCGCTGATCGTGGGGGAGGGCGCCAATGACGCCGCCGCCGCCATTCTTCCGGCCGTGCAGTCGCGTCCGCGCCTGCGGGACCGTCTCGAGGCGCTGGTCCGCGTGGACGGACGGCGCTGGGATCTGCGGCTCAAGGACGGCGGCATTGTCCAGCTGCCGGCGGTGGACGAGGAGTCGGCGCTGATCCGCCTGGACCAGCTCGACCAGCGCCAGCGAATCCTGGAGCTCGGCTTTGAAAGAATTGACCTGCGGGAGCCAGGGCTGATCGCCCTGCGACCGCGAGAGGCTCCGGCGCCGGGCGCACCGCCCGCCGCGGCAGGCGTATAGAAGGCGGCGGGCGGGGTGCTCAAGTCGATGTCACGGACGGATGATCGCAAACAGGCGCGGGATGGCCTGAAGGCGGCGTTGGCGCGCCAGCCGGTGATCGCCGCCGTTGATCTGGGCGCGTCCAAGGTCGCCTGCTTCGTGATGAAGCCCGACGGCGTGCGCCGCGCCGACCGCACCCTGACCACGGCCGGGGTCGGCTACGTCCAGTCGCGCGGGGTCAAGGGCGCCTCCATCGCCAGCATGGACGAAGCGGCCGAAGCCATCGCCCTGGCGGTCGAGCGCGCCGAGGCCGTGGCCGGCGTCAGCGTCCAGGGCGTGACCATCTCCACCGCCGGCGGCCAGATGGGCAGCCAGAGGGTCGGGGCCCGCGTCTCCATCGGCGCCCGTCCCATCACCGACAACGATTGCTCGCGCGCCCTGGCGGCCGCGCTGGCCCAGATCCGCCTGCCCGGCCGGCGGCCGCTGCACATCCTGCCCATCGCCTGGTCGGTCGACGGCCAGCGCGGCGTGCGCGATCCCCGATCCATGTTCGGCAAGAGCCTTGGCGTCGACCTGATCGTCGTCTCGATCGCCGAGACCATCTTCCAGACCCTGGGCCACTGCGTCGAGCGCGCTCACCTGCAGTTCGAGGGCGTGGTCGCCGCGCCGTTCGTCTCCGCCCTGGCGGCGCTCGAGGAAGACGAGATGGACCTGGGCGCCATCTGCATCGACATGGGCGGGGGCACGACCTCGGCGGCCGTGTTCAGCGGAGGCAGCCTGGTCCATGTCGAATGCCTGGCGGTCGGCGGCGAGCACGTCACCCAGGACATCGCCCGCGGCCTGACCACCTCACGCGCTGGCGCCGAGCGAATCAAGACGCTGCACGGCTCGGCCATCGCCTCGGCCAACGAGGACCGCGAGATGATCGAGGCGCCGCCCCGCGGCGACGATCCCGGCGCCGGCCCGGTCATCGCGCCGCGCTCGCTGCTCAAGGGCATCATCGCCCCGCGAGTCGAGGAGACGCTCGAGCTTCTGCGCGAACGTCTGAAGGAAGCCGGCGCCCTGATCGAGCCCGGAGCCGGAATCGTGCTGACCGGCGGCGCCAGCCAGCTGGCCGGTGTTCGCGAGGTCGCCGTGCGGGTGTTCGACCGTCCCGTGCGTCTGGGTCGTCCCCGCCGGGTGCCGCATCTGGCCGACGCGGTCACCGGCCCGGCCTTCTGCGCCGCGGCCGGCGTCCTGCATCGCGCCGCCTTCGGCCCACGCGAAGCGGTTTCCGCAAAGGTTCTGGCCGGCGCCGGCAAGCGGCGGGAACCGGTCGACCCCGGCGCCGGCGCGGTGACCAAGGTGGCCGCCTGGCTTCGCGACAATCTGTAGCCGTATTTCTCGGACCGATTCGCGCAAGCCCTTACCGCACAACAATTATGCTTCGGTGACGGCTCGACGACGGGACGACTCACGCTATGCGGTTAACTGCCGATTAAGGATGTGGGTCCGACATTAACCCCGCCGTAAGGCATTCCCGGCGCGCGGGTCGCCGGACTGTTCGCAAGAACGCCAGGACACGGGGTCCCAATATGAAGTTGTACGCGCCACAAACCACGGAACTGAAGCCCAGGATCGTCGTCTTCGGCGTCGGCGGCGCCGGCGGCAACGCGGTAAACAACATGATCGAGGCCGGCCTCGAGGGTGTTGAGTTCGTCGTCGCCAACACCGACGCCCAGCAGCTGCAGTTCGCCAAGACCGAACGCCGCATCCAGCTCGGCGTGCAGGTCACCCAGGGCCTCGGCGCCGGGGCCCATCCGGAGGTCGGCATGAGCGCCGCCGAAGAGAGCACGCCGGAGATCGGCGAGCACCTCGACGGCGCCCACATGGTCTTCATCACCGCCGGCATGGGCGGCGGCACCGGCACCGGCGCCGCGCCGATCATCGCCAAGTGTGCGCGCGAGCGCGGCATCCTGACGGTAGGCGTTGTCACCAAGCCGTTCCACTTCGAGGGGCGCCACCGCATGCGGCTGGCCGATGCGGGCATCGCCGAGCTGCAACGCTATGTCGACACCCTGATCGTCATCCCCAACCAGAACCTGTTCCGTGTCGCCAACGAGCGCACGACCTTCGCCGAGGCCTTCGGGATGGCCGACCAGGTCCTGCACTCGGGCGTACGCTCGATCACCGACCTGATGGTCCTGCCGGGCCTGATCAATCTCGACTTCGCCGACGTCCGCACGGTGATGACCGAGATGGGCAAGGCGATGATGGGCACCGGCGAGGCTTCCGGCGACGACCGCGCCCTGATGGCCGCGCAGAACGCCATCCAGAACCCGCTGCTCGATGAAGTCTCGCTCAAGGGCGCCAAGGCCGTGCTGGTCAACGTCACCGGCGGCCTCGACATGACCCTGCTGGAAGTCGACGAGGCGGCCAACGCCATCACCGACCAGGTCGACCCGGAAGCCAACGTCATCTTCGGCGCGGCCTTCGATCCGGCGCTGGAAGGCTCCATCCGCGTCTCCGTGGTCGCCACCGGCATGGATGGCGCCTCGATCGCCGCCATCGAGCCCCAGCGCACCCTGCGCGTCAACGCGACGGCAAAGCCGCTGATCGTCGACACGGCGCCCCCGGCGCCGGCCCCCGCGCCCGAACCCTACGCCCAGACCGCCGCCTACGAAGCGCCTCGCGCGCCCGAGCCCGCGCCCCAGCCGACCTGGGTCGCCCGGGAGCCGCAGGTGATCCAGCCCTCCATGCCCCTGGACGTGCAGCAGGCTGATCTGGCGTTCGAGGAACCCGAACCTGTCGCCGTCGCCCCGTCGGCGCCCGAGCCGGTCGTTCAGGCGCCGGCGCCGCGCACGGTCATCGTCGATCCCCTGGTCGCCGAGGATGAGGACTTCGACGCGCCGCTCTATGCGGAGCCGTTCACCGACAGCCGGCAGCAGCGCAAGGGCTTCCTGAGCCTGTTCGGCGGCCGTCCTCAGCAGCAGCAGCCCCGCTTCGAAGGCGGCATGCCACGCGCGACGGGGCGCGCCTCCACGGCGGCCCAGCCGATCGATGAGCCCCAGGCCG
>JBIKTU010000471.1:0-2547 GCA_044347965.1 Caulobacter sp. | reverse complement strand
GCTTCGCCATCGAGTTCGCCCGGCGCGGCTATGTCGTGCTGGCGCTGGACCAGACCGGCCATGGCTACAGCGGCGGGGCGGCCTTCGCCAACGGCTTTGGCGGTCCGGACGGCCTGACCTTCCTGCGCCGCCAGCCGATGGTCGACCCGGACAACATAGGGCTGGAAGGCCACAGCATGGGCGGCTGGACCGTGCTGGCCGCCGCCGCCGCCATGCCCGACGCCTATCATTCGGTGGTGCTGCAGGGCTCCTCGACCGGCGCGCCGTTCGCGGCCGAGGGCACGCCGGCCTGGCCGCGCAACCTTGCGCTGGTGTTCAGCCGCTATGACGAGTTCGGCAAGTTCATGTGGGGCGTCGACGACGCCGCCGAGGTCGGAACCAGTCCCAAGGCGAAGGCGCTGTTCGGGACGAAGGAAACCGTCGAACCGGGCCGCCTCTACGGCGACATGAGCGCCGGCACGGCCAGGGTGCTCTACGACCCGCCGGTGACCCATCCCGGCGACCACATCTCCCATCGGGCCATCGGCCACAGCCTCGACTGGTTCTCGCGCACCCTGAAGGGCGGGACGCCGCGACCGGCGGGGGACCAGATCTGGTTCTGGAAAGAAGTCGGGACGGGCGCGGCGCTGGTCGGCTTTGTCGTCCTGCTTCTCGGGACCTTCGACCTGTTGCTGCGGCTGCCGGTTATCGTGGCGCTGCGTCAGCCGGCCCATCCGGCGCGCGAGCGGCGCACCGCTGGCTGGTGGGCGATGCTGGCGGCCACGGCGCTCGTGCCGGTGATCACCTTCTTTCCGGCCTTCGTCGCCGTGACCCTGCTGATGCCGCCCTCGGGCCTGTTCAGGCAGACGATCAGCAACCAGGTCATGGTCTGGGCTCTGATCAATCTGGTGCTGGCCCTGCTGATCGGCCTCTTCAGCCGCCACAAGGGCGAGGCGGCCCGGCCGCGCTGGCTGCCGGCGGCTCTGGCGGCGGTCGCCACGGTCGGGGTTGGCTATCTGTCGCTGCTGGTCGTGGACCGGCTTTTCACCGTCGACTTCCGGTTTTGGGTGGTGGCGCTGAAGCTGTTCAGCCCGCACCAGGCGATGACGGCGCTGGTCTATGTCCTGCCGCTGACCCTGTTCTTCCTGGTGGCGCTGCGGGGCCTGTCGCGGCTGACCGTGCTGGGCGACGGGGCAGGGGCCCAGTACGGCTGGGCGGTCACGGCCATGGCCGGCGGCTTCGCGGCGATGCTCGCGGTCATCTACGGCCTGCTGTTCGCCACCGGCCGGCTGGTGACCGGGTTCGATCCGCTGAGCACCGTGGTCGCGATCCAGTTCGTGCCTTTGCTGGCCATCGTGGCGATCATCGCCACCTTCACTTGGCGGCGGACCGGCAGCGCCGTGCCCGGCGCCCTGATCTGCGGCCTGCTGATCACCTGGTACGTGGTGGCAGGGACGGCGACGCAGGTGCTTTAGGTTGGGGGTTTGGGCGCATTGCGTCCTTCGACACGCCGCTTCGCGTCTGCTCAGGATGACTGGATTGGAAGGCTACCCACCCCGGTCATGCTGAGCAGCGCCCGCAGGGTGCGTGTCGAAGCACGCAAGGCCTCACCCCATCAGATGCTCGTTCCACGCCTTGCGCAGCGTCTTCTTGTCGATCTTCCCTGTCGCGGTCAGCGGCACGGGCGCGAAGACCACGTCGTCGGGCGTCCACCATTTGACGATCTTGCCCTGCAGGAAGCCGAGCACGTCTTCCTTCGTGACCGTGCGGCCCTCGTGGGTCTCGATGACCAGCAGCGGGCGCTCCTCCCATTTGGGGTGCGGGATGCCGACGACGGCGGCGATCTTCACGCCCGGGCAGGCGACGGCGATGTTCTCCAGGTCGATGGAACTGATCCATTCGCCGCCGGTCTTGATCACGTCCTTGGCCCGGTCGGTGATGCGCATGAAGCCGTGTTCGTCCAGCGTGGCGATGTCGCCGGTGTCGAACCAGCCGCCGTCGTCGATGGCATCCGCGTCCTTGCGGAAGTAGCGCTTCACCGTCCAGGGCCCGCGCACCATCAGGGCGCCGCTGGTCTCGCCGTCGCGCGGGCATTCATTGCCGTCGTCGTCGACCACCTTCAGTTCGATGCCGAACTGCAGCCGGCCCTGACGGGTCCAGATGATCTCGTCGACCTGATCCTCGCCCAGCGCCGTGACCGAGGGCGTCGGGGTGGCGACCACGCCCAGCGGGCAGGTCTCGGTCATGCCCCAGATCTGCAGCACCTGGACGCCGTGCTTGCGCTTGAAGCTCTCGGCCATGGCCCGGGGCACCGCCGAGCCACCGATGATGACGCGTTTGAGGTCGCCGACGCCCTGGCCGTTCTGGTCGAGCCAGTCGAGGTACATGGTCCAGATAGTCGGCACGCCGCCGGTGAAGGTGACGCCTTCGCCGAGGATCAGTTCCTGCAGGCTGGCGCCGTCCATCTTCTCGGCCGGCAGCACGATCTTGCAGCCGTTGATCGGGGCGATGAACGGCAGGCCCCAGGCCGTGGCGTGGTAGAGCGACGAGCAGGGCATGACCACGTCG
>JBIKTU010000040.1:0-9358 GCA_044347965.1 Caulobacter sp. | reverse complement strand
CCGCCCGCCCAGATGGTGCGAGAGGCCATGGCGACCGCCGGCCTGACCCGCCAGGCGCTGCACGCCGCCGTGCTGGGGTTCGTTCACCCGATCACCGGCGAAGTCATGCGCTTCGAAACGCCCCTGCCAGACGACATGCGGGTGCTGGAGGCGCTGCTGGAGGCGCTGTGAGGCGGGTTGTGGCAGCGATTGCGCTGGATCAATCATCCCGCCGCCAGAACGCGCATGATGCAAGGAGCCTCACCTGGAGCTCCCTCATGACCCGTCTCGGCATTCTCGGAACCGGACTTGCCCTGGGCCTGTGCATGGCCCTGTTCCACGCGGCCTGGGCTGCCCTGGTCGCGCTGAGGTGGGCCCAGCCCCTGCTCGACTTCATCTTTCGCCTGCATTTCATCACCCCGCCCTACCGCGTCGGCAACTTTGATCCGGCTACGGCGTTGACACTCGTCGGCGTGACATTCGCGCTGGGCGCCGTGGGCGGAGGCGCCTTCGCCGCCATCTGGAACGTCGCCGTTCGCAAGTGATTTCGCGCCGCCACGGCGGGTGCATCTTTTCTGACAACGCACGGACACAATCTCGATATCCGAGCGCGCAGGTCAGGGATTACAAATCGGTCACTGGCCTTTGAAAGGCCATTTCGGCTTCCTATGTGGAATTCGAAGGGGGCGGACGGCGTGGTTTGTTTGCCGGTCCGCTGACGTACGAAGGGGACGATCTCGATGGCTGCAACCTCTCTAGCCGTGATGACGCCGGACGGCGGTCTGTCGCGCTACCTGACCGAGATCCGCAAGTTCCCCATGCTGGCCAAGGACGAGGAGTTCATGCTCGCCCAGCGCTGGAAGGAGCATCAGGACTCCGAAGCCGCCCACAGGATGGTCACCAGCCACCTGCGTCTCGTGGCCAAGATCGCCATGGGCTACCGCGGCTACGGCCTGCCGATCGGCGAGGTGATCTCGGAGGGCAACGTCGGCCTGATGCAGGCCGTGAAGAAGTTCGAACCGGACAAGGGCTTCCGCCTGGCGACCTACGCGATGTGGTGGATCCGCGCCTCGATCCAGGAATACATCCTGCGCAGTTGGTCGCTGGTGAAGATGGGCACTACCGCGGCGCAGAAGAAGCTGTTCTTCAACCTGCGCAAGGCCAAGAGCCAGATCAGCGCCTTCGAGGAAGGCGACCTGCTGCCCGAGCACGTGACGTCCATCGCCACCAAGCTGGGCGTGCATGAGGAGGAGGTCATCTCGATGAACCGCCGCCTCAGCGGCGGCGACGCCTCGCTGAACGCGCCGATGCGCGCGGACGGCGAAAGCGAGTGGCAGGACTGGCTGGCCGACGACAACGCCGTCAGCCAGGAGACCCAGGTCGCCGAGGAGGAGGAGCGCTCACTGCGCATGGACCTTCTGCAGGAAGCCATGGCCGAACTGACCGACCGAGAGAAGCACATCCTCACCGAGCGCCGGCTGAAGGAGAATCCGACCACGCTCGAGGACCTGGCCTCCGAATACGGCGTCAGCCGCGAGCGGGTGCGTCAGATCGAGGTGCGCGCGTTCGAGAAACTGCAGAAGACAATGCGCGCCGCCGCGCTCGAACGGCACCTCGTCGAGGCCTGAGTTCGATCCGGTCTATCGCCAGTCGGGAGAGGGCGCGGTCTTGATGGCCGCGCCCTTTTTCCTGGGCGATCAGGCCGCCCTCGAGGCCGCCGCGTCCTTGGGCATGTATCGCAGGATCGCGACGATGGAAGCCTCCAGCGCGCGCCAGTTCGGCTGACCCTCGGCGGGCAGTTCGCGCGCCAGGGCGGCGGCGGCTTCGGTCAGGCCAGGATTGACCGACGACCGTCCGACCTTTTGAAGCATGGCGGCCTGGGCCAGCAGCGCGCGACGAGCCTGGGCCCAGTCAGTCTTCAGCGACCCAGCGGCGGCGCGAACGATCTTCAGGGCCTGCAGCATGCGCGCCGCGTCCGAGGTGACTTCGACGTCGCTCCTGCGCTTGCGCGGGCCGGCATACTCCGCCGAGTTGAAGCGGCGGCGGTCGGGGCCCACATACTGCACGGCCTCGACCCAGTCGCGGGGCTTGAGCGACACGGCCTCGAGCCGGCGCAGCAGGTCCTTCATCGTGTAGGGCTTGCGCAGGAACTCGTGCACGCCGGCGTCGCGAGCGCCCATGATAGCGGCGGCGGTGGCCTCTGCCGTAACCATGATCACCGGAACCTCGCGACAGTCGAGGTCGCTGCGCCGGATCAGGCGCGTCAGGCGGCAGCCGTCCAAGTCTGGGCCCGCGTGCTCAAGAAAGATCAGCTGGGGGTCGACAATCTGGACCATCTGCATGGCCTTGGCTTCGTTGTGCGCAGACCAGACCTGACCAGCGCCGCCGGTGATGGCCCGCAACGGCTCTGTCAGCAGCTTGACGCTCGCCGGCGTGGGATCCACCACAAGCACTTTCTGGAGGGTGGGAGCCAGCTTCTGAAAGAGCCTGAGTTCATCTTGCACGGCAGTGCGCCTCGGGTCGGTTTGCGTTAGTTTTTCGCTACACGATAAAGATGGCCTTGACGTCAGATCGCCAGCGTCTCGCCAAGGCTGGTCTCGAAATCCTGGAAGATGTCGACGACCTCATCGACCGAAGCGGTCGACGCCTGGCCGGCCGGGAACCGATAGCGCCAGAAGCTGGCGATATGGGAGACGGCGCCGACCTTCTCGCCAAGCGACAGGAACAGGCGTGGCGCGTCGAGCAGAAAGTTGCGAAACGCCAGCGGCTGTCCCTTGCGCGTCAGGCCGGAGAAGGCGCGTACGTAGACGTCGAGAGTGCGGTCGATCTGTCGCTGCTGCGAGCCGATGGCGCCGCGTAGGCGGCGTCGGGCCGAGTCGAGGTATAGTTTTGTCTCTGCGTCGCGGTGGCCGCTCACGGTGAGCGTGCCGATCTCTTCAGAAACTACCCGGAGCTGCGGCTGAAGGCTGGACAGCATCCATTTGTAGTACAGGAAGCCCTTCCAGCTGAAGACGCCCTCACGGAAGTCCTCGCCCTCGAGCTTTAGGGTGGCGCGAAGCGGCTCCAGCCGCTCGTCGATTTCGGTCGACAGCAGCGCCCGGACAAGACGGGCCGTATGGGCAGCGGATCCAGTCTCGGCGTTGCTGTAGGCCAGGCGGATCAGTTCCTCGACCTGCAGCGAGACGTAGCCGTGCATCGCCTCCAGATCGGCCGGGGAGATGGCGAAGTAACAGGCTGCGACGTTGTGGCCATGCCGGCGCAGGTGCTCGCGCAGCAGGAACGGATCAAGAGAGGGCAGCCGGTCCATGAGCCGCAGGACGCCGACGTCGTGGTCGAGCGATCGGCTGTCGGCGCAGGCCTCGCGTAGCAGGTCCAGCCAGCCCCGCTGGCCGACGAAGAACGACTGTCCGCCGAGCGCCAGATCGCTGCGCTCGAACGGGATGATGATCTTGGTGGCGCAGGTTGTATAGTCGTCAAAGAGGTATGTCTCGTCCGCCCGCAACCTGTGCTTGAGCAGTATCGAGGCATTCAGGACGCGATTGCTGAACAGGGGCTGTTCAGCCCAGTCCTCGGCCGCCCCGTGGCTGTTCGCGATCGCCAGAAGATTGAGGACGCGGCTGGTAGACGCCGTCCGCTCGAGCGCGCGCAGGCTGCGCGACGAGCGATCGATGTTACCCAAAGGCCCCTTCCTGCGTGTCCCCAGCACTCTGATCTCCCAAAGCTATACAAGCTGAGGACTCTAAGGGGTCAGGAGATAAACAATCGATAACCCGGAAGGTGGAAATAGGAACCGGTTCACCCTTGGAACGGGTCGCGCATCAGGATGGTGTCGTCCCGCTCCGGGCTGGTCGAAAGCAGGGCGACCGGCGCGCCGATCAACTCCTCGATACGGCGCACATACTTGATGGCGTTGGCGTTGAGGTCGCGGAAGGAACGGACGCCGGCGGTGCTCTCGCTCCAGCCGTCCATCTCTTCGTAGATCGGGCGGGCCGCAGCCTGGTCGCGCATGCCGGCCGGCAGGTAGTCAAAGGTCCTGCCGTTGATATCGTAGCCGACGCAGATCTTCAGGGTCTTGAGGCCATCCAGCACGTCCAGCTTGGTCAGGGCGATGCCGGCGATGCCGTTGATGGCCACCGACTGTCGCACCAGCACAGCGTCGAACCAGCCGCAGCGGCGGCCCCGGCCGGTGTTGGTCCCGACCTCGCGGCCGACAGTGGCCAGATGCAGGCCAACCTCGTCGTTCAGCTCGGCGGCGAACGGTCCCTCGCCCACGCGGGTGGTGTAGGCCTTGACGATGCCGAGCACATAGCCCGGGCCGCGCGGCCCCATGCCCGAACCGGCGGCGGCCTGGCCGGCCACGGTGTTGGAGGAGGTCACGAACGGATAGGTGCCGTGGTCGACGTCGAGCAGGGCCCCCTGCGCTCCTTCGAACAGGATCCGGCGGCCGTCCTTGTAGGCCTGGTCCAGCAGGCGCCAGGCGGGCCGGGCGTAGGGCAGGATCTTCGGCGCCAGTTCGAGCAGCTGGGCCAGCAGCCCGGCGGCGTCCGCGTCCGGCAGGCCGAGACCCTTGCGCAGGGCGCCATGGTGGGACAGCAGGCGGTCGATCTTGGCCGCCAGCGCCTCGGGATCGGCGAGGTCGGCGACCCGGATGGCGCGGCGGCCGACCTTGTCCTCGTAGGCCGGTCCGATGCCGCGGCCGGTGGTGCCGATCTTCTGGGTCGAGGCGGCCTCGCGGGCCTGGTCCAGGTCCTTGTGAACCGGCAGGATCAGGCAGGCGTTGTCGGCCAGCACCAGCAGGTCCGGGCCGATGATCACGCCCTGTTCGGCGATCTTCTCGATCTCGCCCAGCAGGTGCCAGGGATCGACGACCACGCCGTTGCCGATGACCGACAGCTTGCCCTGAACCACGCCCGAGGGCAGCAGCGCCAGCTTGTAGACCTTGCCGTCGACGACCAGCGTATGGCCCGCGTTGTGGCCGCCCTGGAACCGCACGACGACGTCGGCGCGGTTGCTCAGCCAGTCGACGATCTTGCCCTTGCCCTCATCGCCCCACTGGGCGCCGACAACGGTCACATTGGCCATGGATACGATCCTCCCGCCTGCCGGGACGATCCAGCGCGCCCTTCGACAGGCTCCTCGGCGCGTGGACTTGATCAGTTGTGGGCCGCTTCGCGGCAGCCGGGGCGGTGTTTAGCGGGGTGCGCGGGGCGCGTCCACCCCATCGTCAACCGTCATGGCCCGACGTGTTCGGGCCACCCATGAACACGTGGGCATGAAGCACGCCCATCACGGATCGGCCGCGTTCAAGCCGGTCCGCTCATCAGGCATGGGTGGCCCGGACAAGCCGGGCCATGACGGCGGTTATGCAGGGAGCGGAGGCTAGGATCCGCCGCCCGTCACCGAGTCCCAGGACCGGCCCTGGCCGTTCGGCGCGCGTTCGGTGGCGGCCTTCAGCCAGGCGAGGTTGTTGCTCACCTGCTCGGGCGGCAGGTCCTGGCGGGCCAGCTGTTCGGCCTCGGCCAGACGCCCCTGCAGACCGATCACCAGCGCAAGGTTCTGACGCACGCGGGCGTCGGAGCGGGCGGAGGAGGCGGCGACGCGCAGCATCTGCTCGGCCTTCGGCAGCTCCCCGCGGGCGGCGTAGTAGAGGGCGAGGTTGGAGATTGCGCCGGGCTCGTTCGGCGCCAGGGTCAGCGCCTGCTGGTGATAGGCCAGGGCCTCGGACTCGCGGCCCGTCTGCTCCATCGCCACGGCGAGCAGCGCGACGGGGCGCCAGTCGCGCGGCGCGATCGCCTGGGCCTTCTTCGCGGGCTCGATCGCGTAGAAGCCCTGTCCCTTGCTGATCCAGGCGCGGGCCGATTCCATCAACAGGTCGTAGTTGTCGGGCGAGACGACCAGGGCGCGCCCGGACACGTCGGCGGCCTCGTCGGCGCGGTCAAGCTGCCGAAGGGCCTGCGACAGGCCGACGGCTGCCTCGGCGTCCCGTCCGTCGATCTCCAGTTCCCTGCCCCAGAAGGCGGCGCGGGCCAGGGGATCCATGCGGGCGGCCTCGGCGCGCTGTTGCGCCGGGGCCTTGGCGCGGGCCGTGGCGGCGGCGGGCGCGGCGGACGGCGGCTTCGCCGTTTCGGCGGCCAGGGCCGGGGCGGCCAGCAGGGCCAGGACTGTTGCGGCGAGAGCCGGCGTGCGACACATGGGAGGCGAGCCTTTCGCGGATAGCGGACCTGACCTTCCGCGACCGGGCTCAAGGAATCGTTAAGCATAAAATCGAGCCCTGACCCGACCCATGACCGAAGTCCTGCTGACCGCCCCCGAGGGCGAGACCATCCCCGTCGTCTGCGTCGCGGAGGGCGCGCTGGAGGCCTTGACCACCTTCGAGCAGGGACTGGCTTCCGCGGCCGACTTCAAGGGCAAACCGGGCCAGCTTCTCATCGCGCCGGGCCCTGACGGCAGAACCGCCCGGGTGCTGATGGGCGTCGGCGATCCGGCCAGGGTCCAGGCCATGGCCTTCCGCGCCCTGCCGGCCAAGCTGCCGGTCGGCGACTACCGCATCGAGGACGCGCCCGGCCATCTGGACGCCGCTCAGGTCGCCCTGGCCTTCGCGCTGGGCGGCTACGGCTTCGACCGCTACCGCAAGAAGCGGGAGAAGCACGTCCGGCTGGTGGTCGCCCCGGGCGTCGATGTCGCCGAGATCCGCGAGATCGCCCACGCCTGCGCCCTGGTCAAGGACATGGTCAACACCCCGGCCAACGACATGGGCCCGCTGCAGATCGAGACCATCGCCCGCGAGATCGCCGAGCAGCACGGCGCGACCTTCAGCGTCGTCACCGGCGACGCCCTGCTGACGGAAGGCTATCCGTCCGTCCACGCGGTCGGCCGCGCCGCCGATCCGGCCCGGGCGCCCCGCATGATCGAGATCCAGTGGGGCGAGGCGGGCAAGCCGCTGGTCGCCATCGTCGGCAAGGGCGTGGTGTTCGACACCGGCGGCCTGGACATCAAGCCCTCGGCCGGCATGCGCAACATGAAGAAGGACATGGGCGGCGCCGCCCACGCCCTGGCGCTGGGGCGTATGCTGATGGCGGCGAAGCTGCCGATCCGGGTGGCCGTGCTGATCCCGGCCGTCGAGAACGCCATCAGCGGCGACGCCATGCGCCCCGGCGACGTGCTGAACACCCGCAAGGGCCTGACGGTCGAGGTCGGCAACACCGACGCCGAGGGTCGCCTGATCCTGTCGGACGCCCTGACCCGGGCCGGGGAGCTTGAACCGGTGCTGACCATCGACCTGGCCACCCTGACCGGCGCGGCGCGGGTGGCGCTGGGGCCGCAGGTGATTCCGTTCTTCACCGACGACGACGCGCTCGCGGCCGACATCGCCGCCGCCTCGAAGGCGGTGGCCGACCCGTTGTGGCGGCTGCCGCTCTGGCCCGGCTACGAGGAAGCCCTCGACGGCGACATCGCCGACCTGAAGAACGACCCCGACGGCTGGGCCCAGGCCGGGTCGGTCACCGCCGGCCTGTTCCTCAAGCGCTTCGCCCCGGCGGCGGGCAGCTGGGTGCACCTGGACATCTTCGCCTGGAACCCCAGGAGCCGGCCTGGATATCCGGTCGGCGGCGAGGCCCAGGCGATCCGGGCGCTGTACGCGATGCTGAAGACGCGGTTCGGCTAGGGGCGACGCGCCTCGCACCCCGTTTCGTCATGGCCCGACTCGTTCGGGCCACCCAGGAACACGGCGGCCGCCGTGCGTCCTTCGACACGCCGCTCCGCGGCTGCTCAGGATGACTGAGAAAGAAGGCTACCCACCATAGTCATGCTGAGCAGCGCCGCAGGCGCGTGTCGAAGCACGCAGGATGCCTGCCGGCTCACCACGCATGGGTGGCCCGAACAAGTCGGGCCATGACGGAAGGGCCGGGTCGACTGCCAAACGTGAGAAGGCCGCCCCGGGCGAACCCGACGCGGCCTTCAAAAACTCGAACGTGAGGCCGGAGCCTTACTTCGCGGCCGGCGCCGGAGCGGCGGCCGGCGCCGTCGCGGGCGCACCCGGGGCCGGCGCGGCGGCGGCCGCGGCGGCGTCACCCTCGGCTGCGGCGCCTTCAGCGGGAGCCGCGGCGACCTCGGCCGGACGGGGCGCCGGGATGGGAAGGACCGAACCCAGGGTTTGCAGATAGGCGATCATCGCCACCCGCTCTTCCTGCTTCTTCAGGCCGATGAAAGTCATCTTGGTGCCCGGGACGTGCTTCTGCGGCGCCTTCAGGAAGGCGTCCATCTCGTCGAAGGTCCAGGTCTTGCCGGCGGCGTAGCCGGTGAAGGCCGCCGAGTAGGCGTAGCCGGCATGGAAGGCCGGCGGCTTGCCGAGCGTGCCGTAGAGGTTGGGACCGGTGCCGTTGGCGCCGCCCTGCTCGAAGCTGTGGCAGGAGGCGCACTTGGCGCTGACGGCCTGACCGGTGACCGCGTTGGCGGGGTCCAGCAGGACCGTGCCCCAGTCCGGAGCCACCTCGGCGGCCGGGCCGGCCTCGGCCTCTTCCTGGATCGCCACGGCGTAGCCGGCCTTCTCGGGCGCTTCCTTGTGGAAGGCGATGGTGGTCAGCTCGCGCAGACCGAAAATGACGAGCCCGGCCGCCAGCACGCCGCCGGCGATCTTGTTGAACGTCAGATCGCTCATGTCCGCTGTCTTCGTCCTCTGGATAGCCCCGGGCGGTGAGCCGATGTCAGCGCCCCGGGAATCCCGCGACGCGCCCTGTGTTGCGCCGGGCTCTCTTACACGCTACCGCCCCTCGCGCAAGCCGGGCTCAGGGTCCGGACCGCCTGAATTGATCAACGTCACGACACATGAACCCGATCATCCTGATCCCGGCCCGCATGGCGGCCACCCGACTGCCGGACAAGCCGCTGGCCGACATCGGCGGCCTGCCGATGATCGTACGGGTGCTGCGCCAGGCTGAAGCGGCGGCCGTTGGGCCGGTCGCGGTGGCGGCCGGAGACCCGGAAATCGTGGCGGCCGTCAGGGCCGCCGGCGGCCTGGCCGTGCTGACCGATCCCGGGCTCCCGTCAGGCTCCGACCGCATCCAGGCGGCCCTGGAGGCGCTGGATCCGCGCGGCGAGCATGACGCGGTCATCAACCTGCAGGGCGACATGCCGTTCGTTCCGGCCAGCATCATCGCCGACTGCGCCCGGCTGCTGGCGCAGCAGCCGTCCTGCGACGTCGCCACCGTGGTCGCGGCGGAGGCCTCGCCCGCCGACCGGAGCAATCCGGACGTAGTCAAGGCGGTGCTGGCCCTGGAGCCGGGCGCGACAAGCGGTCGCGCACTGTATTTCACGCGATCGACCCTTTACGGCGACGCGGCGATCTGGCGGCACGTCGGAATCTACGGCTATCGGCGCGAGG
>JBIKTU010000470.1:0-2554 GCA_044347965.1 Caulobacter sp. | reverse complement strand
GTCGCGGGAAGCGTCCGGAGCAGGCCGACGCCGTCCTGAACGGAAACAACTGACCCAGACATGGCGGGCTCGGGGCGTTTTCAGGACCTCTTGTGTTGACCTAGGGGCCCAACCCCTTAAACCGCCTCGCGAAAGCGCGTTCGCGCGCCCATATGTCCGGACATCATCGACACAAGGCGGCTCCATCCCATGGCCCAGTACGACGTCATCATCATCGGCGGCGGTCCCGGCGGCTACAACGCGGCGATCCGCGCCGGCCAGCTGGGCCTGAAGGTCGCGCTGGTCGAGGGTCGCGAGACGCTGGGCGGCACCTGCCTGAACGTCGGCTGCATGCCGTCCAAGGCCCTGCTGCACGCCTCCGAGCTCTACGCCGCCGCGACCGGCGATGAGTTCGCCAGGCTGGGCATCGAGGTGAAGCCCAAGCTGAACCTGGCCCAGATGATGGCCCAGAAGTCCGAGAGCGTGACCGCCCTGACCAAGGGCATCGAGTTCCTGTTCAAGAAGAACAAGGTCGAGTGGATCAAGGGCTGGGGCCGCCTCGACGGTCCCGGCAAGGTCATCGTCACCGCCCCGCACGGCGCGGAGATGACCTATGAGGCGAAGAACATCATCATCGCCACCGGCTCCGAGCCGACCCCGCTGCCGGGCGTCGAGGTCGACAACAAGCGCATCGTCGACTCGACCGGCGCTCTTACGCTGCCGGAAGTGCCCAAGTCGCTGGTCGTCATCGGCGCCGGCGTCATCGGACTGGAGCTCGGCTCGGTCTGGCGCCGTCTGGGGGCCGAGGTCACCGTGGTCGAGTTCCTTGACCGCATCGTGCCCGGTACGGACACGGAGACCGCCAAGACCTTCCAGCGCGTCCTGACCAAGCAGGGCCTGATCTTCAAGCTGGGCAGCAAGGTCACCGGCGCGAAGTCCATGGGCAAGGCGGTCGAGCTGACGGTCGAGCCGGTCGCCGGGGGCGAGGCGGAGGTCCTGACCGCCGACTACGTGCTCGTCGCCATCGGTCGCCGTCCCTACACCAAGGGGCTGGGTCTGGAGACGGTCGGCATCACGCCCGACAAGCGCGGCGTCATCGCCAATGATCACTTCAAGACCGGCGTCGGCGGCGTCTGGGTGGTCGGCGACGTCACCAGCGGCCCGATGCTGGCCCACAAGGCCGAGGACGAGGGCGTGGCCTGCGTCGAACTGATCGCCGGCAAGGCGGGCCATGTGAACTACGGCCTGATCCCGGGCGTCATCTACACCGCCCCGGAAGTGGCCACGGTCGGCCAGACCGAGGAGGAGCTGAAGGCCGCGGGCGTCGCCTACAAGGTCGGCAAGTTCCCGTTCAGCGCCAACAGCCGCGCCAAGATCAACCACGAAACCGAGGGCTTCGTGAAGGTGCTGGCCGACGCGAAGACCGACCGCATCCTGGGCGTCCACATGATCGGCCCCAACGTCGGCGACATGATCGGCGAGTACTGCGTGGCCATGGAGTTCGGCGGCGCCTCCGAGGATGTCGCCCGCACCTGCCACCCGCACCCGACCCGCTCAGAAGCCCTGCGCCAGGCGGCGATGGGCGTCGAAGGCTGGACGATGCAGGCCTGACGTCGCTCCCTTGACACCGGGTGGCGCGGAGGGTTTCGTCGCGCTCTGGTTGGGGGCTGCATGAGCTACTTTGGCAACGCTACGCCGCGAACGGTCGTCGGCATGGCCGAGCGACTGGACGGCGGCGGGATCCTGCTGCGCCGGTGGGCGGGGTGCTGGATCGACTTCATCGTGCTGGCGGCGCTCTTCTTCCTGCCGGCCGTAGCATTGGCTCCGGCCGAAGCAACGGCGTCCGGCGCTGGCCTGCTGCTGTTTATCCTGCCGCTGGCCTATTTCCCGGTGACGGAGACGATCTGGGGCCGCAGCCTCGGCAAGCTCGTCACCGGCCTGATTGTGGTGGACAAGACCGGCGCGAGGCCGGCCTTCTGGCGCGTGCTCATCCGCACCCTGCTGCGGCTTGTCGAGGTCAATCCGTTCCTGATCGGCGGCATCCCGGCCGGGATCTGCGTGATCGCCACCAAGCGCAAGCAGCGGCTGGGCGATCTGGCCGCCGGCACCTATGTCATCCCGATCAAGGATCTGGCCGCCATCCTCAATGCGCCGGCCGCCGACACGGCGGCGCTGTTCGACTGACAGGCCCGGACCGGGAATTGCCAAGCGCCGCCCGGCCACCTTAGGCTCGTCCGAAGAACAGGGAGCGGGCGACATGACGGGTGACGGCAAGACCTACAGGGATCCGGAGATCGGCGGCGTGCGGGCGCTCCTGGCGTCTATGCCGGCGGCGGCGGAGGAAGGCTCGACCGACTGGACCGCGCGCCGGGCCGGAATGGACGCGTTCGGGGGCACGGCGCCCCTGCCCGAAGGGCTGGGCGTCGAGGCCCTGGATATCGCTGGGCTTCCCGCCGAGCGTCTGACGCCGGCGGGAGCCGATGACGCCCGGGCGCTTCTTTACCTGCATGGCGGTGGCTACTGCGTGGGCAGTCCGACCAGCCACCGGGGTCTGGCCGGACGGCTGGCGGCGGCG
>JBIKTU010000469.1:0-2556 GCA_044347965.1 Caulobacter sp. | reverse complement strand
ACTGAAGAAGATCCTCGTCATCCAGGCGGGTTCGATCGGGCAGTTCGTCCTGTCTCTGGCGGCGATGAAACGCATCCGCCAGGCGCATCCGCGCGCGCGCATCACCCTGTTCACCCGCCCGCAGTTCGAGGCGCTGGCCAAGGTCAGCCCCTATTTCAACGAGGTCGAGGCAGAGGAACGCCCGATCGGACCCGGCGACTGGCTGCGGGTCCGGAGCTGGATCAAGCGCGAGAAGTTCGAGCGGGTCTACGACCTGGAGTGCTCGCGCTGGACCAACGCCCTGTTCGCCATGCTGCGGCCCTTCCCGCCCGCCTGGTCGGGGACGGCCTCCGGCGCGCGCCTGCGCCACCGCAACCCCCGCCGCCACGAGATGCACACCCTGGAGCGCCAGGCCGAGCAGCTGCAGGTGGCCGGCATCTGGCCCGACGCCCCGGTCACCGCCGGGGATGCGCCCGGGCCGGACCTCAGCTGGATCCTGCGCCGCGCCCAGGAGCCTCGCCCCGTGGCCGGCGGCCAGGCGCCCAGGCCGTTCGTGCTGATCGTGCCCGGCGGGGTCGAGAACCGGCCGGAAAAGCGCTGGCCGGTCGAGCGCTACGCCACCCTGGCCCGCATGCTGCGCGAGCGGGGCTACGACATCGTGGTCATCGGCGGGCCGCAGGAGAGCGCGCTGGCGCGACACATCCAGAAGGTGGCCGGCAACGCCCGCGATCTGACCGGCCGCACCGACTTCGCCCAGATCGCCGTGCTTGGCGCCCGTTGCGTTCTGGCGGTGGGCAACAACACCGGCCCGATGCACCTGATCGCCGCCGCTGGCGCCCCGACCATCGCTGTGGTCGAGGACGAACCCTACGCCCTGATGACGGCCCCGCGCGGCCATGTGGCGGTCTTGCAGGCCCAAAGCCTCGACCAGCTCACCGTCGAAACGGTCGCCACGGCGGCCAACTCGCTGCTGCCGCGGTAGCGACGCCGGGCTTTCTTCCGCCGACTGTGGCCGCACGGCGCTTGATCGGGACGGGGGTCGCGGTCATATATCCCTGCATCGACGTGGAACGCTTCGGCGGGCCGCGTCCTTTTGTGCAAACAGCTGTCGGAGCTCCGCCTATTCGCCGTCCCAACAATACGCCGCCCGTGAAAGACGGGCCGCGCATGAACGAAGACATTCGCGTTCCCCGCGTTCTTCTGATCGATCAGAACGGCGAGAAGCAGGGCGAGATGCCCATCAGCGCGGCCCTTGAGGCGGCTGAAGAGGTCGGACTCGACCTCGTCGAGATTGTCCCCAACGCCAATCCGCCCGTCTGCAAGATCCTGGACTACGGCAAGTTCAAGTTCCAGGAGCAGAAGAAGAAGAACGAGGCGCGCAAGCGGCAGAAGGTCGTCGAGCTCAAGGAAATCAAGCTCCGGCCCAACATCGACACCCACGACTACGATGTGAAGGCCAAGGCCATGCATCGCTTCTTCGACGAAGGCGACAAGGTGAAGGTCACCCTGCGCTTCCGCGGTCGTGAAATGGCCCACCCCGAACTCGGCATGAAGCTGCTGCTCAAGGTCAAGGCGGACTTCGACGAGATCGCCAAGGTCGAGTACGAGCCCCGCATGGAAGGCCGCCAGATGATCATGATCCTGGCCCCGCGCTAGGGTTCACCGATCACCGGAAAACAGGACGCCCCGGACCGCAAGGCCGGGGCGTCTTGCTGTCTGCCGTATCCTCACGCCGTCCGGAATCGCGTCGACGCCACCGAAACGGGGCGTCTTTGGCGTTTACGCAGCGCGTGCGGCGAGACATGTTTCGGTCATGGTCGGTACAGGTCTCCCGCAGGCGCGGTTCCTGTACCGGACGCGCACCTGTCACCTCTTCTCGCCGGTTCGGAGAACGTCTCTATGTTGAAGGCCGCCACGGGACGATCGGGCGCTCGCCCCCGGTTCGCGGCATTCGCAGCGCTGGGCTTTGCCGCGACAGCCGCAACGGTGGCGTGGGCCATGCCGCAGTCGCCCTTCGCCCTGGCCGGAATCTCTCCTGGCACAGCCTTCGACCCCAACGAGTCGTGGACCGAGGGTCCCTACTACGGGTCCAGGGGCACATACCTCGCCGATGTGGATGGTGACGGCAGGGCCGACGCCATTGTCGTGAACAACGGTGCGGTGACGGTGCGCCGTTCGACCGGCGTCGCCTTCAGAGGCAACGAGGACTGGACAGGCGGCCTCTACTACGGTTCGCGCGGCACATATTTCGCCGACGTCACGGGCGACGGCAGGGCCGACGCCATCGTCGTCAACAACGACACCGTCACGGTGCGGCGCTCGACGGGTTCGGACTTCAGCGGCAACGAGGACTGGACGGGCGGCCCCTACTACGGATCGCGCGGCACGTATTTCGCCGACGTCACGGGCGATGGCAGGGCCGACGCCATCGTCGTCAACAACGACACCGTCACGGTACGACGCTCGACGGGTTCAGACTTCAGCGGCAACGAGGACTGGACGTTCGGCCCCTACTACGGGAGCCGAAACACCCTTTTCGCCGATGTCACCGGCGACGGCAGGGCCGACGCCATTGTC
>JBIKTU010000468.1:0-2559 GCA_044347965.1 Caulobacter sp. | reverse complement strand
CTGGCCTTCTGCGGCTGCGACCGTCATGCGCCGCCCCCGAGCGCGAACCGTTCATAGGCGCCGCGACACTGGCTCCAGTCATCGGCCAGCAGGTCACGGCCGCCGAAGAAGCTCCGCTCCACGACCAGGGCGATGGCGGCGAAGGCCTCCCGCGCCTGCGCCGGCAGCGCCTCCAGACCGGCGATGTCGCGGCTGGTCAGGGCCGGGCGGACCAGGCCGGGGCGGTGGTCGCGGATGTCCTGGACCCCGCGCAGCAGCAGCAGATGCGCGGCCTCGGCGAAGCGACCCTCCGCCGCCAGGGCGTCGGCGTCGGCCAACAGCACGCGCGCCTGTTCGGCGGTCGGTCGCCATTCAGCATCAGGGCCTAGGTTGGGGCCCGGACCGGGCGTTCCCCCGTATCGCGCCTTCACCACGCTCCGCGCGATCAGATAGAGGAGGCCCAGAACCACGGCCGCGACGACGACCCAGAACAGGACGGCGAAGAACGGTCCCAGCGAGGCGAGCGCCGCGACGACCTCTTCCAGCCACTTCGGCGGCGGCGTGGGCTTGAACTGGACGAATTCGAACTGGAGCGAGCGGTCCTGCAGCAGCTCGCGGTGGGCGCCGGATATGTCCCGCGCGCCCGTTCCTTCAACGCCGCCAGAAGACTGATCAGGCCCCATCTCCTACCTGCATACACGGGCGGGCGCGGCCGACACAATCGAGGCTTGCGCCCCTCGGCGGATAAAACGAACGCCGCCGCCTTCCAAACAGTTGTTCGTCTGCTAGCCTCCCGGAAAACACGGGGAGACGACCATGATCGACAACCGCCTGACGCGGATGCTGGGAGTTCAGTACCCCATCGTCCAGGCCCCGATGGGCTGGATCGCCAGGGCGCAGCTGGCCTCTGCGGTGTCCAACGCCGGAGGCCTGGGGATCATCGAGACGTCCTCGGGCCGGCTTGACGAGGTCCGCGCCGAGGTCCTGAAGATGCGCGACCTGACCGACAGGCCGTTCGGCGTGAACATCGCCCAGGCCTTCGTGCGCGACCCGGACATCGTGCAGTTCGTGATCGACCAGGGCGTCAAGTTCGTCACCACCTCGGCCGGAGACCCGCGCAAGTACTGCGAGGCGTTGAAGAGCGCCGGCCTGACGGTGTTCCACGTCGTGCCGTCGCTGTCGGCGGCGCTGAAGGCCATCGACGCGGGCGTCGACGGCCTGGTCGTCGAGGGTGGCGAGGGCGGCGGCTTCAAGAACCCGCGCGAGGTGGCGTTGATGGTCCTGCTGCCGCTGATCGCCAGCAAGACCGACCTGCCGATCATCGCGGCCGGCGGCATGCTGGACGGCCGCACCATGGCCGCCGCCTTCGCCCTGGGCGCCGAGGGCATCCAGATGGGCACCCGCATGGTCAGCGCGGCGGAATCGCCGGTGCACCAGAACTGGAAGGACGCCATCGTGAACGCGGCGGAGACCGACACGGTGTTCCTCAACCGCTTCGGCCCCGGCCCGGCGCTACGGGCGCTGCGCACCAACAAGACCACCGAGATGGAGATCAACCCGCCCGAAGCCGGCGCCATGCCGGAAATGGCCCGGGCGCTGGACCTCTACTTCGGCGGCGACATGGAGGCCTCCATCGCCTTGTCGGGCCAGGTCGCCGGACGTATCGACAGCGTCCGGCCCGTGGCCGACATCATCCGGGACACGGTCGAGGAATTCCACGCCTGCTGCGCGGAGCTGGGGCAGCGGTACGGTATGAAGTCGGGGACAGGTTAAGGTGTCCCTGGGGACACCTTAACCTGTCCCCTACCGTTGCCGCCGCCGGCCCTCCATGCCACCGTCTCCTCGAACCGGGGCCGACAGAGTCCCGGCCGGGAACATCGGGAGGACGCCCATGGGGCAGGGCATGCGCCGCATCTTCAGCGGCCTGACGACACTATGCGTCCTTGGGGCCGCGCTGACCTTGGCGGCCTGCGGCGGGGGCGGCACGGCCGCCAAGCCGGATACGGCCTATCAGGAAACCCTGATCCAGCAGCTGATCGACGCAAAGCCGGGCGATGTGATCAGTATCCCGGCCGGCGTCTATGCGATCGATCGCGGCCTGAGTCTTGAGGTCGACGGCGTCACCATCAAGGGCGCCGGGATGGACAAGACCATCCTCACCTTCAAGGGCCAGACCGCCGGGGCCGAGGGGCTGCTGGTCAATGCGTCGAACTTCACCATCGAGGATCTGGCGCTCGAGGACGCCAAGGGCGATGCGCTGAAGGTCAACGAGGGCGAGAACATCATCATCCGCCGCGTGCGCGCCGAATGGACGGGCGGGCCCAAGACCAGCAACGGCGCCTACGGACTCTATCCGGTGCAGGTGAAGAACCTGCTGATCGAGGACAGCGTCGCCATCGGCGCCTCCGACGCCGGCATCTACGTCGGCCAGTCTCAGAATGTGGTGGTCCGCCGCAACCGCGCCGAGTTCAACGTCGCCGGCATCGAGATCGAGAACACCCAGAACGCCGACGTCTATGACAACCTGGCGACCAACAACACCGGCGGCATCCTGGTGTTCAATATGCCCAACCTGAAGGT
>JBIKTU010000466.1:0-2569 GCA_044347965.1 Caulobacter sp. | reverse complement strand
CGTTCTCGCGGTTGAAGGTCGGCAGATAGTCGTCGTTGAAGGTCGGCCGCTTGCAGAACTGGCGGTACCAGGGCTTCAGCTTCTCGGCCGTCTCCGGGTCCTTCACCGTCGCGTCGACCCGGGCGCGGATGCCGTTCATCTTGGCGAAGTCGGCCAGCTCCGCCGCCGCGGCGGCTTCCCGAGGCGTCAGCTTTTCGCCCCGCCGGGCCGCCGCGACGACGCCGGAGGCCAGGCTGCGGAAGATGTCGGTCCAGCTGTCGTTGACCAGGTCGACCTCGAACGGCCGGCCCTCGACGATGTCGGCGAAGTTGTGCCGCCGCGCCCGCTGCCAGCCCGGCTGCAGCGAGGCCGCCCAGGCCGGGTCGGTCGGGGAATTGCCACGCAGGTCCACCGACGAGGGGGTGCGCTGGAAGACGTAGAGCTGCTGCGCGTACCGGCCCACGAACGGCACGCACTGGATGGCCGTGGCCCCCGTGCCGATGATCGCCACCCGCTTGTCGGCCAGCCCCGTCAGCCCGCCGGTGGTGTCGCCGCCGGTATAGTCATAGTCCCAGCGGCTGGTGTGGAAGCTGTGGCCCTGGAAGTCCTCAAGCCCCGGAATGCCCGGCAGCTTGGCCCGGCTGGCGGTGCCTAGGGCCATGACCACGAACCGCGCCTTCAGGTCGTCGCCGCGGTTGGTCTCGATCCGCCAGCGCTTGATCCCCTCGTCCCACCACAGCTTCTGCACCCGCGTCTGGAACAGCGCCTGGTCATAGAGACCGTAGGCGTTGCCGATGCGCTGGGAGTGCTCGTAGATCTCGCTGACGTAGCTGTACTTCTCCTTGGGCACATAGCCGAGCTCCTCGAGCAGCGGCAGGTAGCAGTAGCTCTCGATGTCGCACTGCGCGCCCGGATAGCGGTTCCAGTACCAGGTGCCGCCGAAGTCGCCGCCGGCCTCGATGATGCGGAAGCCGTCGACCCCCGCCTCGCGCAGCCGCGCCGCCGCCAGCATGCCGGAGAACCCGCCCCCGATGATCGCCACCTCGATCTCGTCGTCCAGCGCCGCGCGCTCGAACGTCGGGTCGGCGTAGGGATCCTCCTCCGCATAGCGCGCCAGATCGCCGGCCAGCTCGCGGTACTGCGCCTCGCCATCGGCCCGCAGTCGCTTGTCGCGCTCGGCGCGGTAGCGCTCGCGCAGGGCGTCGGGATCAAAGCTGAGCGCCGGATCGGAGGTGGAGGTGTCGCCGGCCATGGTGGTGTCCCCGGGTTTTTATAACGCGTTCCAGGAAGGAGCTAACCGGGGCGCCGGTAGGGCAGGCAAGGGGGGATGGGGGGCGGCTCCAAACTCCGCAAGGTCGGCCAGGCGCCCCGAAGGGGCACTATCGATCCGGGAGAATGGCGACATTGGACGCCAGCCGCCCATCCTCCAGGGTCAGGCGGCGACTGCACCGCGCGGCTACGCCTTCATCGTGGGTGCAGATCAGGAAGGTGGCTCCGTCCTGCTGGTTCACTTCCCGCATCAGATCCAGCACCTGGTCGGCGGACTTTCGATCCAGGTTGCCGGTCGGTTCATCCGCGACAATCAGGTCAGGCCGGTTCATCAGGGCACGGGCAATGGCGACGCGCTGTTTCTGTCCTCCCGAAAGTCGGGTGGCGGGAAAATCAATTCGGTCCTCCAGCCCGACCCGCGTCAGCAGATCCCGCGCGCGGTCGCGCATGTCGCGCGAAATGCCGCCGGCCGGGGCGGCGGCGGGAAAGGCGACATTCTCCATCGCCGTGAAGTCGGGCAGGAGATGGTGGAACTGAAAGACAAAGCCCAGTCGGCGATTGCGAAACTGCGCCCGCTTCTGTTCGTTGTATTCGTGCACGGGTTCGCCGCTGATGGTCAGGGTTCCTGCCGTGGGCCTCAGCAGCAGGCCGATGATCGACAGCAGCGTTGACTTGCCCGATCCAGACGCCCCCAACAGCGCCACCAGCTCGCCCTTGTCGAGCGTCAGGTCGATGCCCTTGAGCACCTGTGTTTCCTCGTCACCGTTGAGGAAGACCTTTTCGATCCCTTGCGCTTCGAGAACCGGCGTCATTGCTGGATGGCCTCAAGGGGATCCACCCTCGAGGCGGAACGCGCCGGCAGGATCGATGCGATAACCGCGCCCAGTGTCGTCAGGACCAGGGCGGCGACATAGCCGCCCTGCTTCGGCGCGATCGGCAGGACCGGGACGCCCTCGGCGTTGGTGATCCCCTCAAGCCATAGACAAAGACCATATCCGGTCGCGCAGCCGAGCAGCGCGCCGATCAAACCGATCAACAGTCCCTGCAGCAGGAAGACCCAGAGGATGAAGCCGCCCGGTACGCCGAAGGCGCGCATGATCCCGATCTCGCTCCGTCGCCTGTAGGCGGACAGCACCAGCGCGCTGGCGACGCCGATGATGATCGAGATCAGCGAGAAGAGCTGGATCATTGTGCCGGTGCGTCCCTGGGCCACCAGGGCATCCTCCAGATTGACGTTCTTCTCTTGCCAGGGCGTGGCGCGCAGGCCCGTGGCGTCGGCCAGGAAGCGCGCCATGGCTCGCGCATCTTCGGGGTCGTTCAG
>JBIKTU010000465.1:0-2573 GCA_044347965.1 Caulobacter sp. | reverse complement strand
AAGACCCTGGGCGGCGGCGCCGACGACTACATGACCAAGCCGTTCCACAAGGACGAGATGGTCGCCCGCATCCACGCCGTGGTGCGCCGCTCCAAGGGCCATGCCCAGGCGGTGATCCAGACCGGCGAGATCGGCGTGAACCTCGACGCCAAGACGGTCGAGGTGAACAACATGCGGGTTCACCTGACCGGCAAGGAGTACCAGATGCTGGAGCTGCTTTCGCTCCGCAAGGGTACGACCCTGACCAAGGAAATGTTCCTCAACCACCTCTACGGCGGGATGGACGAGCCCGAGCTGAAGATCATCGACGTCTTCATCTGCAAGCTTCGCAAGAAGCTGGCGACCGCCTCGGGCGGCAATCACTACATCGAGACCGTCTGGGGCCGCGGCTATGTGCTGCGCGACCCGCAGGAAGCCGTCAGCGCGGCCTGACGTCTCGCGCCGGAGCCCTCCTCCGGACCACGACGACCAAACCCCCGCCGGTTCCGCCGGCGGGGGTTTTCTTTGGCCCGCGCTCCCGACACCGCGATCCGGCTTCGCGCCGGCCGTTGCTCCCGACGCTTCGACATGCATCCTCTCCAAAACACCGGGGGATGCGGACATGATACGGCAGATCGGACTCGGCGCGGCGCTGGCCGGCGCTCTGCTTGTCGGATGGCTCGGCGCCCGGACGCCGGCGCCGGCCGGGCTTGACGCGCCGGCCACCGCCTTCTCGACGGCCCGGGCGGCAGCCGACATCGCACGGATCTCGCAGGCGCCGCATCCGGTCGGCTCGGCCGACCACGCCCGTGTGCGGGACTATGTGCTGGGCCGCATGGCGGCGCTCGGGTTGTCACCCACGGTCCAGGCCGGCCAGGCGATGGCGTCCCGCGGCTTCGGCGGCGACCTCTATGTCTTCGGCGGTCAGGTCGAGAACCTGGTCGGGGTCCTGCCCGGGCGCGACCGCGCCCTCCCCGCCCTGGCCCTTATGGCGCACTACGACAGCGTCCCGGGCTCCCCCGGCGCGGCGGACGACGCCACGGGCGTGGCGGCGGTGCTGGAGACCATCCGGGCCATCAGGGCGGGCGGCCAGCCGGAGCGCGACATCATCGTGCTGATCACCGACAGCGAGGAAGCCGGGCTGCTCGGCGCCCGCGCCTTCTTCGCCGAGCATCCGCTGCGCAAGCGGATCGGCCTTCTGATCAACCTGGAGGCCCGCGGCAACGGCGGACGGGCCAACATGTTCCAGACCGGTCCCGACAACGGCGCCATCATCGCCGCCTTCGCGAAGACCGCCAGCGCCCCGATCAGCAACTCCCTGGCGGTGTTCCTCTACGAGAACATGCCCAACGACACCGACTTCACGGTGTCCCGCGACGCCGGGATTTCGGGCCTGAACTTCGCCTTCATCGGGCGGCAGTTCGACTACCATTCGCCGACCGCGACCCTGGCCAACCTCGATCAGGGCTCGGTGCAGCATATCGGCGACCAGACCCTGGCGGCGACCCGGCAGTTCGCCGGACCCGACCTGCCCGGCAAGGCGCCCGACGCGGTCTACAGCCAGACCTTCGGCGACCACATCCTGGCCTATCCGGCCTGGGCGGGCTGGCTGCTGTGGCTGGCGACGGCGGCGGCGGTCGGCTTCGCGCTGCGACGGGTCAGGGCGACCGGCGAGGCCTGGCCCTGGCGCGGAATGGCGCGCGGCGCCGGGGCGGCCGTGCTGCTGCTGACCGGCTCGGCGCTGGCCCTGCAGGTCGCGCGGCGGGCCACCGGCGTGGGCTTCGGCTTCCTCGAGCAGAGGCCGCTACTGGCCCAATGGGCGCTTTGGGAGACGACGCTGGCGATCATCGCGGTCGGGATGCTGCTGCTGGTTCCGGCCCTGCTCGGACGCGGCGAGCGGCGCTGGCCGCTGGTCCTCTCCGCCGTGGTCGGCGGACTGCTCTGCCAGCTGTTCGGCGGATGGGACATGGTCGGCGGCGGGCTCGCGGTGGTGACGGCGGGTCTGGCGGCCGCCGTGTTCGGCAAACCGGTGAAGATCGAACAGGCCTGGGGCGGCGTGCTGCTTGTCGGCCTCGTCCTGTCGCTGGCGCTGCAGGCGCTGCAGCCGAGCGTGGCGGTCATCATCGCCTGGCCGCTGGCGATGGCCGCCGTCGCGGCGCTGGCGACCGACCTTGGCCGGGACGCCCGGATGGCGCGGATCCTTCCGCTGGCCCTGCTGGCGGCGGCGAGCGGGGGCTGGCTCGCGGTCTATTTCCACGGCGTGGCGCAAGGCCTCGATCTGCCCGCGATCCTCGGGCTGTTCGTGCTGCTGGCCGCGCTGGTCTTCTGGCCCCTGGCGGCGCGGGACGGGCGCAGGGCGCTTTGGCCGGCGCTGGCGATGCTGGCCATCGGCGTCGTCCTGACCGGCGTGGTGCGTTTCCGCGAACCCTGGACCGAGCGGCATCCGATGGTCACCAGCGTCTTCCACATCAGTGACACCGCCACGGGCAAGGCCTGGCGCATCTCGACGCCGCCTGACCTGGACCCGTGGTCGCGCGGGGTCCTGACGGCCGAGGGGGGCGCTGTGGTCAAACGGGACTTCCTGCCCTTCCTGC
>JBIKTU010000039.1:0-9409 GCA_044347965.1 Caulobacter sp. | reverse complement strand
CAGCACGTCGAGCGTGCCCTTGCTGGCCTGTACGCCGCGCACGGCCTCGATCTCGGCCCGCGTGACCGGTTGGTGGTAGGCGATGATGGCCAGGGTTTCCTGGGCTGCCTTGGAGAGGCGCCGCGGCTCGTCGCGCTCCTCTGTCATCAGGAAGGCCAGGTCGGTCGCCGTCTGGAACCGCCAGCGTCCGGCCACCTGGACCAGCTCCACGCCCCGGCCCTCGCAGCGCTGGCGCAGGACCTCCAGGCCCCAGGCCACGTCCGCGCCCTCTGGCAGGCGGCGCGCGAGGTCCTCGACCGACAGAGGTTCGGCGGCCGCGAACAGTAGCGCCTCCAGCGCCCGCTCGATCTGGGTGATCTCCGTCATGCCAGAGCCCCCTCTCCCGGCGGTGGTTCCTTTCGCTTGCGAAGGTAGATCTCGGTGAAGGCCTCAAGCTGCCGGGCCTCGATCACCCCTTCCTTCACCAGCTCCAGGCTGGCGGCCAGGGTCGAGGCGACATAGCTGGACCGGCTCGGGCCGTCCGGGTCTCGGGCTTCGGGGGCCACCCCGCCCATCGCTGTCCAGACGGTGAACTCGTGGACCATGCCGCGCAGCCGGTCGCGGGCGTCCTCCAGACCGTAGGCGACCGGGATGTAGGGCCGGTAGCTGCGGTCGGCTTCCTTGCGGCGCTGACCGATGTAGGCGCTCATCAGCTGGTAGAGGTCGCCCTCGATGCGGTTGGAGGAGAGGATCTTCACCGCCTCCGGATCGCCACGGGTGAAGACGTCACGTTTCAGCTGCGGCCGCTCGCGCAGGGCCTCGACGGCGCGGCGCATGGCGTCGAGCTTGGCCAGCCGGAACGCCAGCTGGGCGGCGATCTCCTCGGGCGGCGGCTCCTCGGCCTTCGGCCGCTCGCCGCGCGGCAGCAGCAGCCGTGACTTCAGGTAGGCCAGCCAGGCGGCCATCACCAGATAGTCGGCGGCCAGCGAGAACCGCAGACGCCGGGCCTGTTTGACGAACTTCAGATACTGGTCGGCCAGCCGGGTCACCGACAGCTGAAGCAGGTCGACCTTCTGTGTCCGGGCCAGGGCCAGCAGGACGTGCAGAGGCCCCTCATAGCCATCGATATCGACGATCAGCGCGTCCCCGTCCTCGGCCGCGTTGGAGGCGGCCTGGAAGTCGAGGTCCGGCTGGAAGGTCGTGTCCGTCATCCGTCGAACCGTCCCTCGAAGGCGGCCGAGAAGCGGGCGCGGCCCTGCTCGACATCAAAGGGCTCGGGGACTCGCGCCAGGCGGGCCAAGGCAGCGTCGGCGCGGCGGCGGGCATGACCCTTGAGCTTGCGGCAGCCTTCAACGACGGCCTTCATCTCGTCCATGTCGCCGTTGCAGTGCAGGACCACATCGCAGCCGGCGGCCAGCGCCGCCCTGGCCCGGGCCTTGAACCCGCCCTTCAGCGCCTTCATCGACAGGTCGTCGGTCATCAGCAGACCGTCGAAACCGATGGCGCCGCGGGTGACGTCCCGGATCACGGTCTTGGAGGTTGTCGACGGGCGTTTGGGGTCGATGGCCATGTAGACGACGTGCGCCGTCATCGCCATCGGCATGTCCGACAGCACCCGGAAGGGCGCGAAATCGCGAGCGTCGAGCTCTTCGTACGACGCGCCGACCAAGGGCAGTTCAAGGTGGCTGTCCGCCATCGCCCGGCCGTGCCCCGGGATGTGCTTGATGACCGGCAGCACGCCGCCGGCGATCAGGCCCTCGGCGGCGGCGCGCCCAAGGGTCGCGACGGTCTCGACGTCCTGGCCATAGGCGCGGTCGCCGATGATCTCGTGGCCGTCCGGCGACGGCACGTCGAGCACCGGAACGCAGTCGACGTTGATCCCCAGGTCCAGCAGGTCATGGGCCATGAGCCGCGCGCCTAGGCGGGTGATCTCGCGCCGTACCAGCGGGTCATTGGTCGGCAGGTCGCCGTAGGCCCGGCCGGGCGGGTATTTGGACCAGTGCGGCGGGCCCAGCCGCTGCACGCGGCCGCCCTCCTGGTCGATCAGGATCGGCGCGCGGGGATCCTCCACGGTCTCACGCAGCGCCGCCGTCAGGGCCCGGACCTGATCGGGCGTGTCGATATTGCGCCGGAACAGGATGAAGCCCCAGGGCCGCATGTCCTTGAAGAAGGCGATCTCCGCCCTGGTCAGGGCATGGCCCTGGCAGCCGAAAATGGCGGCGAGCCGGCTCACTTGACGAAGCAGCTCTTTCCCGCCGCCTTCAGGCGGTCGCAGAAGGCCGTCGCGTCGGCGCGGCTGGCGAAGCCGGTCACCGAGGTCCGGAACAGGGTCTTGCCGTCCTTTTCGACGGTTTCGACCCGCTTGCCCTTGCCGGCGGCGATGCCCGGCGAGACTGCGGCGGCGTCGTTCCAGCCTTTGTCGGCCAGGGCCTGGGACGAGAAGGCCCCGATCTGGACCATGGCGGCGCCCGTGGCGGCCGGCGCGGGCGTCGGCGCGACGGGCCTGGGAGCCACGGCGACCGGCGCGACCGGCGCGACCGGCTTGGGCGCAGCGACCGGCGTGGGCGCCGGCACGGCGGGGCGGAGTTCGGCCGTGGTCGGCACTGTCGTCGGCGCCGGACGCGGCAGCACCGGCTCCGGCTCCGGCGCGAAGGTGGGTTCACCCGAAACGCCGCCGTCGTCAGTGTGGATGGTCAGGCCGGCCGCCGGATCGGCTTCGGGCTGGTCGGCCGCCTTGGGCTCGACCTTTGCGGTTTCGACGGCGGCGCCGACCGGCTGGGGCGCATCATCGTCGCCTCGCAGGCCGTCCCGGTAGAGCCAGATGCCCGCGCCGACGATCAACACCAGCAGGATGACGGCGCTGATCAGCAGGATGGACGAGCCGCCGCCTCCGCCGCGCACCGGCCGGCGCGCGTCAAAGGAAAGCGGGGAATCGGTAGGCGGCGTGTAGGCGCCGCGATCATGGTCGGACATCTTCAGACAGGCTCCTGGGAGCATCGGGGCGGACGCTGCGGCGAATCGCGCGCCGACGGCCTCCAGTGTATCGAACGGGAGCGCCGGATCGCCAGAGACCTGACGTAGACGCGAACGCTATGACCAGGGTTCGAGCTGGAACAGCTTCCGGTGCTCTTCGATGGCGTATCGGTCGGTCATGCCCGCGATGTAGTCGCAGACGACACGGGCGCGGCCGGCCTCGTCGCGGTTCTGCGACCGGGCGAACCATATGGTCGGCATGACCTCCGGCTCGCTCATGAACAACGAAAACATCTCGGCGATAATGCGGCGCGCCTGGCTGCGCGTTCGGTTGACCTTCCAATGGCGGTACATGCGCTCCATCAGGAAGGCGCGCAGCCGGGCGAGGTCCTCGTTCATGTCCGGCGAGAAGGCGACCAGGGCATGGCCCAGCGCGCGGACCCCGTCGGGCGAGGCGACGCCGCTTTCGTCCGCCCGTCGCAGGGTCTCGCCCATGACGTCGTCGATCATCGCGCCGATCATCCGGCGGACGGCTTCCATTCGGGTCAGGCGGTCGTCCAGATCGGGGCGTTCGGCCCGCACACCGTGCAGGATAGGCCCGATCAGGGGCACGTCGAGCAGTTCGTTCAGCTGGAACAGTCCGGCCTGGAGGCCATCGTCGACGTCATGGTTGTTGTAGGCGATGTCGTCGGCGACCGCCGCGACCTGGGCCTCGGCCGAAGCCCAGGTCCCGAGCTTCAGATCGTAGTTCGCATCAAACTGCCGGACCATGCTCCAGCTGGGCCGGGACAGCCTGTCGGTCACCGGACCGTTGTGCTTGATCACGCCCTCCAGCGTCTCCCAGGTCAGGTTCAGGCCCTCGAAGTCGGGGTAGCGGTGCTCGAGCTTCGCCACGACGCGGAAGGTCTGGACGTTATGGTCGAAGCCGCCAAACGGCCTCATGCTTTCATCGATCTGGTCCTCGCCCGCATGGCCGAACGGCGGGTGACCCAGGTCGTGGGCCAGGGCGATGGTCTCGGCGAGGTCGTTGTCCAGACCGAGCGCCGTGGACAGCGACCGCGCGATCTGCGCCACCTCGAGGGAGTGGGTCAGGCGGGTCCGGTAGTGATCACCCTCGTGGGCGACGAAAACCTGGGTCTTTTCCTTGAGCCGTCGGAACGCCGTGCAATGAATGATCCGGTCACGGTCGCGGGCGAACGGAGTCCTTGTCCTGCTCTCGGGTCCCGGGTGCTGGCGGCCCCGCGACGATGCCGGATTTTCGGCATAGGGCGCTCTGGGCGGCGGCTGGAAAAGACTGGACATGCGTCGGCCTTGCGTTGCGCCCCCTTCCCTGGAGGCGCGGGGTTGCACATATATGAACTCACAGAGTTTCCACAGCCTTGAGGCCCCCACATTGGCCAGCGCCGACGTCACGCTTTCCGAACAGGCCGCCCGCCGCCTGCACGCCATCGGCGCCGCCGAGGGGCGTTCGGTGATGCTGCGCGTGGCCGTCGACGGCGGCGGCTGCTCCGGCTTCCAGTACCGCTTCGACCTGGTCGAAGGCGCCGAGGATGACGACCTGCGGGTCGAGCGCGACGGCGCGGCGGCCCTGGTGGACCCGATCTCGCTCGCGCTCCTCAAGGGTTCGGAGATCGACTTCGTGGACGAACTGGCCGGCGCGGAGTTCCGCGTCCGCAATCCCAACGCCAGGTCCAGCTGCGGCTGCGGCGTCAGCTTCTCGATCTGACGTCTGCTTCCGGAGGGGGCGACACCATGTTCACCGCAATCCTGATGGCCGCGGCAACGCTTGCCGCCCCCATGGAGACCGCTGTCGAGATTCCGGGCGGGCTCGCCCCGCTGAAGGCGACCCAGCTATCGCCGGCCGCCAAACCTGCGGCCGCAGTGGTCATCCTGCCCGGATCAGGCCCGACCGACCGTAACGGCGACAATCCGCTGGGCGTGCGCGCCGCCAGCTATCGGCTGCTCGCCGAGGGCCTCGCAGCCGAGGGTGTCGCCAGCCTTCGCATGGACAAACGCGGCATGTTCGCCAGCGGCCCGGCCGCCGCAGATCCCAACGCCGTGACGGTCACCGTCCTGGCGGCTGATGCAAATGCTTGGGCCAGCGACCTGAAGCAGCGCACCGGACTGCCCTGTGCCTGGCTTCTCGGGCACAGCGAGGGCGGACTGGTAGCGCTGATCGCGGCGACGAATGACAACCCGGACGTCTGCGGGTTGATCCTGCTCGCCACGGCGGGCCGTCCGCTGGGCGCCGTCATCCGCGAACAGCTTCAGGCCAATCCGGCCAACGCGCCGCTGCTGCCGCAGGCCTTGCCCGCCATCAACGAGCTCGAGGCCGGCCGCAAGGTCGACACGACAGGCATGCACCCGGCGCTCCTGCCGTTGTTCGGGCCGGCGGTGCAGGGGTTTCTGATCGAGTCGTTCCGCCAGGACCCCGCTGCGCTGATGGCGAAGATCGACAAGCCGATCCTCGTTCTTCAGGGTGAAACCGACCTCCAGGTCGCCGTCGCGGACGCCCGCGCCCTGAAGGCCGCCCAGCCGAAGGCCACGCTGGTGCTCCTGGCGCAGGTGAACCACGTGCTGAAGGTCGCCCCCTCCGACCGGGGACCCAACTTCGCCACCTACGCCGACCCGTCGCTGCCGTTGGCGCCCGGCGTCGTCGAGGCCATCGCCGAGTTCGTGAAGCCCTAACCCGGGATGAACTGAAGCACGATCGCCATCAGGAGCCCCCAGATCAGCGGGGCGCTCATCGCCGACCAGGCCAGGGGCTCGCGCTGGCGGCGCCAGAAGAACCAGGCGACCAGCGGCCCGACCAGACAGACGACCCAGAAGGTGATCATCAGGAAGAAGCCCAGCCAGGCCAGCGGGTTGAGCAGGTTGCCGCGATCATCGAAGACCAGTGGCGAAAACAGCGTGCCGACGGCGCCGAGCGGGGCTATGCCGACGCAGATCGCCGTCGCGAGGACCAACAGAATGCTCCTCGCGCGCTGATCCCGCTCCGCTACTGTCTTGAGCCGCACCGTCATGGTCCCTAGCCTTCCCTCCTCGCTATGGAGCCGTCAATGCGACTCGCCACCTGGAACGTGAACTCGGTCAACGCTCGCCTGGAAACGGTATTGGCCTGGTTCGAGGCGGCCTCGCCCGACGTGGCGGTGCTGCAGGAGATCAAGTGCATCGACGAGAAGTTTCCAGCCGAGGCCTTCGAGCGCCTCGGCTACAACGTCGCCGTCCACGGCCAGAAGACCTACAACGGCGTGGCCATGCTCTCGAAGGCCCCGATGGAGGATATTCGCCGGGGACTGCCGGGCGACGAAAGCGATGAGCAGGCGCGTTACATCGAGGCGGTCGTCTCCGGCCCCAGGCCCGTGCGGGTGATCGGCATCTACCTGCCCAACGGCAATCCGATCGGCACGGAAAAGTTCGCCTACAAGCTGGCCTGGATGGACAGGCTGAACCGCCATGTCCGTGCGCTGCTGCCGCTGGAGGAGCCGATGGTCGTCGCCGGCGATTACAACGTCATTCCGTTGGAGCAGGACGTCGAGAAGCCCAAGGACTGGCTCGGCGACGCCCTGTTCCAGCCGGAGAGCCGCGCCGCCTGGCGCGCGTTGCAGAACCTCGGCCTGACCGACGCCTACATGGCCGCCGACGGCGCGCCCGGCGGCTACACCTTCTGGGACTACCAGGCCGGCGCCTGGCCCCGGAACAACGGCATCCGCATCGATCACGCCCTGCTGTCGCCCCAGGCCGCCGACCGGCTCGTACGGGTGGACATTCATCGGGACGTCCGCGGAGGTGATAAGCCTTCCGACCATGTTCCGGTCGTCGTGGAGCTGGACCTGTGATCAAACTGACCTTCTGCCTCATCCGCCTGCCCCATCTGACGCGCGAGGCCTTCCAGGACTACTGGCTGAACACCCACGGACCGCTTGTCGCCAGCGTGAAGCAGCCCCTGCGCATCCGCCGTTACGTCCAGCTGCACAGCTTCGATCCGGCGGTCAGCGCTGACTCCCGCGCCAGCCGTGGCGGACCCGAACAGTTCGACGGCGTGGCCCAGCTCTGGTGGGACAGCTTTGACGACATGGCCCTGACCGCCCAGGACCCCGCCGCCCGCGAAGCGGGGCGGATGCTGCTGGAGGACGAAAAGCGCTTCATCGACCTGTCCCGCTCCCCGCTGTGGTGGGGCGAGGAGAAGGTCATCATCGGCGCCTGACCACGCGGGACGCTGACGAGGGGCGGGACTCCCGCTAAGCCTTGTCGCATGACGGACATGTGGCGCCTTCTGATGATGTTGGCCCTGGCCGGAACGGCGGTGACGTTCCTGGGCAGCCTGGCGCTGTGGTGGCACAACGACGAGCGCCGGATCCGCCGCGCCCTGCGGAATGTCCTGCGCAGCGAGCCGGAAGCGATGATCATCGCCCAGGGGCGCGGTCGGGGCGCCGGCTTCTCCTTCGCCTCGGGCCTGATCGCCGTCGCCTGGGACCGGGGCGACTGGTGCCTGATCTACCGCATCGACGAGGTGATCGGCGCCGAGCTGATCATCGACGGCCAGGTGGTCGCAAAGGCTTTCCGCGGCGAGCCCCGCCGGGCGCTGGAGCAGGTGGTCTCGTCCGCCGACCAGGTCACCCTGCGACTGCTGTTCGACGACCCGAAAAGCCCGGACTTCGAGCTGGATCTCTGGCTGCGCGGGGACGAAGCCCGTCGGGACGACTGGTCGCCCCGCGCCGCGATCGGCGAGGCCAACCGCTGGCTGGCCCGGGTCGAGGCCATCGTGCGCCGGCCGGCGCGACCGCAGGCTCCGCCGCCGGCCGTCTCGCCGCCGGTCTCGGCCCAGCGCCCGGCGGAGGCGGTCGCAAGGCCCGCGCCCACCCGTCCTGTCGCGCCTCCCGCGGACACTGACAACGGGCCTCCGTGGGACGACGATCCCGAGCTCGACTTCGGGCCGGATGATGATGAAGAAAACAAAAGGCGCGATAATTGACAGTGTAAACTGAAAAGTGCACGCTTCCGGCTGTCATCCTGGGGAGGGACTTCATGACCGCGCTGATCGCCGCCGCCACCTTTTTCGTCCTGCTGCACCTGCTGGTTTCCGGCACCGCCCTGCGCGGCGTGCTGGTGGGGGTGCTCAAGGAAGGGCCCTATATGGGCCTGTTCTCACTGGCTTCGGTCGGCGGCATCGTCTGGCTGTCTATGGCCTACGGCGACGCCAGGGGACTGGGGCCGGTCTACTGGGACCTGGGCCCCGGCGCCCGTCATGCCGGGCTTCTGATCATGCTGCTGGCGCTGCTGCTGGTCGTGCCCGGCCTGCTCACTCCCAACCCGACCGGCGTCAAGCAGGAGGGTGCGCTGGACAAGCCGGACGCCGCGAAGGGCATGCTGCGCATCACCCGCCACCCGTTCCTGTGGGGCGTCTCGATCTGGGCGCTGGGCCACCTGCTGTCCAATGGCGACCTGCCCAGCGTGATCCTGTTCGGGTCGATTTTGGCGCTGGGCGTCTTCGGCACGGTCAGCATCGACGCCAAGCGGAAGAAGGCGCTGGGCGCCAAGTGGGACGCCTTCGCGGCCCAGACCTCCAACATCCCGTTCGGCGCCATCCTGACAGGCCGCCAGAAGCTGTCGCTGGGCGAGATCGGCTTGTGGCGGCTGGCCCTGGCCGTTGCGATCTGGGCGGGGCTGCTCTGGGCCCACCCGATGCTGTTCGGCGTATCGCCCCTGGCTTGATACGAGGCTCCGACGGCGCGATGCTGCATCCCTGTTTCGGGAAGCCATCGCATGCGCGTCGCCTTCGTCCTCTCCGCCCTGCTCGTCGCCCTGCCGGTCCAGGCCCTGGGTCAGGGCCAGCCGCTGAGGTTGTTCAATCCCGCGGACGCGGACCGCGATGGCGTGGTCTCGGATGACGAGCGCGCCGACTATCTGGCGAAGAAGGCCGCCCAGGCCCGGGACGAGCCCGTCCTGCCGGTCGCAGCGCCCAGGGCCGGCGGCAACGACACCATCATCATGGGCAGACCCGGCGCCCAGCCAGGGGACGACACCGGTGCGGCGGGCGAGCCTCCGGCCGCGGCCAGCGCCTTCGAGACGTCGACCGAGACCCGCATCCGCAAGGACCGCGACGACTGATGACGCCGCCTGCGGCGCCGGAATCTGCCCTCAGCGCTCGACCTGGCTGACGTCCCGGACCGCGCCGCGGGCGGCGTTGGTCGTCATGGCGGCGTAGGCGCGCAGGGCCGGGCTGACCGCGCGCTCGCGGCCGAGCGGCTTCCAGGCATCCTTGCCGCGGGCGATCATCGCGGCCTGCCGCTCGGCGATCACCGCGTCGGAGACCTCCAGGGTGATCCCGCGGTTCGGAATATCGATCAGGATGGGATCGCCTGTCTCGACCAGGGCAATCAGACCGCCCTCGCCGGCTTCCGGCGAGACGTGCCCGATCGACAGGCCCGAGGTGCCGCCCGAGAAGCGGCCGTCG
>JBIKTU010000464.1:0-2575 GCA_044347965.1 Caulobacter sp. | reverse complement strand
GGGCGCCATCGGCTGGTGGATGGTGTCCAGCGGCCTGGCCGACCGGGTGTCTGTCGCGCCGGAGCGGTTGGCCACGCACCTCAGTCTCGCGCTGGTTCTGTTCGTCATGCTGGTCTGGACGGGCCTGGATGCCTGGAACGGCGCGCCGCGACAGGAAAGCCCGACCCGCTGGCGCACGGTTGGCCTGGTCTTCCTCGGCGCCGTCCTGTTCCAGAGCCTGCTTGGCGCGCTGGTCGCCGGCTCGGACGCCGGCTTCATCTACAATGACTGGCCGCTGATGAACGGAGCCCTGGTCCCTCGGGATTACGCCGGCGACACCCTCTGGGCGACGATCGCGCATAACCAGGCCTCGGTGCAGTTTAACCACCGGCTCGGCGCCTACCTCCTGTTCGCCGGGGCCATCGTCATGGCGGTGATGGCCTGGCGCGCCCGCTACCTTCCGCAGGAGGCGCGCCTGCTTGCCGTGGTCACCCTGGGCGTCACGGTGATGCAGGCCCTGCTGGGCATCGCCACCCTGATGGCCGGCGTCCCGCTCTGGCTCGGGATCCTGCACCAGGCCGGCGCGGTCTTCCTGCTGGCGGCGGCGACGGCCTTCGCCTGGCGGGTGCGACGGCCGTAGGGCAGGGTTGGTGATTTCGGTATTATAATACCGCTCATCGCAAACCCTTGTCACACAGGCCTTTGCGCCCGGTTGCCCAGCTTCATCTGTTGACAGGGCGGCGGGGCGCAGGTATTGCCCCGCCCTCACGTCGGGGACCGCTCGTTCCCGCCCGCAATACGGATCTGTCCCATGATGAAGACCACGGCTTCGTTGAAGCCCGCCGAGGTCGAGAAGAAGTGGATCGTGATCGACGCCGAGAACGCCGTTGTCGGCCGTCTCGCGTCCTTCATCGCCATGCGTCTTCGCGGCAAGCACCGCCCCGACTACACCCCGCACGTCGACTGCGGCGACTATGTCGTCGTGATCAACGCCGACAAGGTGAAGTTCACGGGCCGCAAGCTCGATCAGAAGATCTACTACCGCCACACCGGTCACCCGGGCGGCGTCAAGTCGATCACCGCCGGCAAGCAACTGAGCGGCCGCTTCCCCGAGCGCGTGCTCGAGAAGGCCGTCGAGCGCATGCTGCCGAAGGAAAGCCCTCTGGCCCGGGCCCAGATGACGCACCTGCGCATCTTCAACGGCGCCGAGCACACTCATCAGGCTCAGAGCCCTGAGCCCGTCGCGTTCGCCGAACGCAACAGCAAGAACACCCGGAGCCAATAAGTCATGGCCGAAGCCCAAGGTTTCGAGGCCCTGCAAGGCCTCTCGTCGAACCCCAACGTCGCGCCGGCCGAACGCAAGGTCGACGCCCAGGGTCGCTCCTACGCGACCGGCAAGCGCAAGAACGCGGTCGCCCGCGTGTGGATCAAGCCGGGCAAGGGCACGATCACGATCAACGGTCGTGACCAGGAGATTTACTTCGCCCGTCCCGTGCTGCGCATGATGATCGCCCAGCCCTTCCAGGTCACCGACCGGGTCGGTCAGTTCGACGTCATCGTCACGGTCGAAGGCTCGGGCCTGTCGGGCCAGGCCGGCGCCGTGCGTCACGGCATCTCCAAGGCCCTGACCTACTTCGAACCGACCCTGCGTCCGGTCCTGAAGCCGCACGGCTTCCTGACCCGCGACAGCCGCGTCGTCGAGCGCAAGAAGTACGGCAAGGCCAAGGCCCGCCGCAGCTTCCAGTTCTCGAAGCGCTAGTCGTTCGCGAACCACTGTTTGCGAAAGGGCGCTTCGGGCAACCGAGGCGCCCTTTTTCTTTGTTCGAACAGGTATCGGAATGCCGCACTCGCTCCGCCTTGTCCTCCTGATGGCGCTCTTCCTGGGCGGGGCCTGGTACTTCGGACGCCTGCTGTGGGTCGGCTTCAGGGAGGGGCGGCTGATTGACATGTCTCCGCCGTTTGGCGTTCCGAGGAGTCGTTGGAGCAAGACCTTCGGCTTCCGCGCCTCGATGGCCATCGGCTTGGTGAGTTTGCCCATGTTTGTCGGCGCTGCGTTGTGGGCGGCCGGCGATCTTCTCGGTTTTTGGGAGTCCGCACTTTGACCCAGACAGTCTTCATCGACGGCGAAGCCGGAACCACGGGATTGCAGATCCGCGAGCGGCTGGCCGGGCGCACGGACATCGAACTCCTGTCCATCGCCCATGAGAAGCGCAAGGACGCCGCCGCCCGGGCCGAGCTGCTCAACGCCGCCGACGTGTCGATCCTGTGCCTGCCCGACGACGCCGCGCGCGAGGCGGTGGCCATGGTCACCAACCCGTCGGCCCGGATCATCGACGCCTCCACCGCTCACCGCACCGCGCCGGGCTGGGCCTATGGCTTCCCGGAGATGACGCGCGACCAGCGGGCGGCCGTGGCGGCGTCTACGCGAGTGTCGAACCCCGGCTGCTACCCGACCGGCGCCATCGCCCTGGTCCGGCCGCTTGTCGCCGCCGGACTGATACCGCAGGACTGGCCGGTCAGCGTCAACGCCGTCAGCGGCTACAGCGGCGGCGGCAATCCGATGATCGCCGAGTTCGAGGACGTCGAGAGCCCGACC
>JBIKTU010000463.1:0-2579 GCA_044347965.1 Caulobacter sp. | reverse complement strand
GGCGCGAATGTCCACTGTTTCAAGGCGCCACAGGCCCTGCTCGCGCCAGGCCGTGCCGATCAGCGACACGCCGAGCGGTCCGGGGAAGGCCTCGGGGAACATGGTCAGGACAGTGGCGGTGAACGGCATGGGCCGGGCTTGTAGCGGATTTTCGCCACGCGCTCATCCGCGATCACAAGGCGATCAACGGCAGTCCCGACACGGCTTGCAAGAACACCGCGGCTGTCAACGCCACATAGCCGAGGATGGCCAGGGTCGTCAGCCAGTCGGCATGGCGGGGCGTCAGCATCAGCAAGACCAACGCGGCGACCGGCAATGCCTGGGCCGCATGGATTCCCAGGAAGTGCGGCGGCCGCAGGTCGCCGGCGGTGGTTGACCAGCCCAGAAGCGGAAGGCCGCCGGCGTCGCTGGCCGGGCCGCCGACCCAGTGACCGCTCATCTGGCCGCTCATGTACGCTCCAGTCGCTGTACCCAGCACGAAGGTCAGCACCAGCCCCCAGCCCAGCGCGCGACGGAAGGCGGGCGCATCGCCGGCGTCGTGGCGCAGCACGCCGACCCCCTGGACCAGCGCTGTCGAGGTCAGAATCACCGCGCCTGCGCCCATCATGCTGTACATGGCGATGGTGAAGCCGCTGCTGAAATTGAAGTGCGACGCCTGCCCCCGGCTGGCCTGGAAGGCGATGTAACCGACCTCGAAGAGGGTCGCGACAATGCCGGCCCAGATCACATAGCGACCGGCCCAGGTGTGGCGCCAACCGGACGGCAGCCGCGTGAAGGTCCAGGACGCCATCAGCAGGAACATGGCTGTCGACAGCTGGAACTTCAGCGGCTTGTCCCAAACGCCCACGTCGTACAGCGTGCGCTCGTCGGTCATCGCCAGCCAGCCGGTCGGGATCATCGCCGCCAGCATGGCCAGGCCGACGATCGCCAAGGCCGGCTCCCAGCCCCGGGGGCGCGCGACGCGCCCGGTCTCGAAGGTCGCGACGGTCATGACACCACCTTCGGGCGGATCGCCAGCCTGAGCAGCGCATAGGCCAGGTAACCGACCGGGCCGGCCATGAAGGTCGCCAGCAGGATCGGCGTCAGGAGGAAGGGGTTGATCCCGGCCGCCGAGCCGGTGCGGGCGATCCAGCCGCCGACGAAGAGGTCGAAGGCCAGGTAGTGGATCCAGCCGGCCAGCAGCACCTCCGGCACGGCGAAAAGCGCCGTCACCGAGGCCAGCGAGGAGAAGCCGCCGCCCTCGCTCTGCCCCCAGTAGCCGAACAGGAAGACGCCATAGGCCACCGAAAGCAGGGCCGGGACGCCATAGCCGGCGGCCGGGTCGACCCAGCGGCGCAGCGCCGGAACGAACCGGGCCGCGATCAGGGCGACCCAGGCGACCATCGCCGTGGTGCTGGTGATCGAAAAGACAGTCTCGGGCTCGGGCATTGGGCGCCCTCCATTGCTTGACAGTGTCAAGCTCTGTAGATTGCCGCCTTGACAGTGTCAAGATGGGGTAACGGCGTTGGCTGACGACGAGGCGGACAGGGGGCGGCGGTCACGACCGGCCGATGTGCGCGCGGCGCTGGTCGCGGCGGCGGCGGAACTGATCGAGGCGCTGCCGGAGGCGGAGGTAAGCCTGCGGGCTGTCGCACGGCGTGCGGGCGTCTCCCACGCGGCGCCGGCCCACTACTTCCCGTCCCGCGCCGACCTGCTGGCCGCCGGCCTGGCCGAGGGGTTCGACGCCCTCACCGCCCGGATGCTGGCCGGGCGCGATGCGGCCGGCGACGATCCCTGGGAGCAGTTGAAGGCTATAGGCCTGGGCTACATCGCCTTCGCGCTGGAGCAGCCCCGGACCTACGCGATGATGTTCCAGCCCGGCTACATCACCGGCCCCGACAGCGACATGGCCCGGGCCGGCGAACGCTGTCGCGCCGTCCTGACCGAGGCGGTCGCGCTGACCCGCCGGCCGGACGGCGTCGACCAGGACCTGGGCGTCGCCTTCGCCTGGATGAACGTCCACGGCTTCGTCTCGCTGATCACCAGCGGCATGCTCGACTGCGGACCCACGGAGGGCTCGAACCCCACGCCGGAAATGGCCGACCGCCTGCTGTCGCTGATGAAGCCGGCCTATACAGCCTAGCCTCTCCCACTTGGGAGAGGATTGCTCCTTGCCCACGATCTGGTTGTTCGCTCAATCGGGCTGAGCGTCCGTGCATTGTTCAATGCGCCAACCCGAAGCGCTCCGCTCCATCAGACACGAGAATGCGCCAAACCTGATGATCAGGTCGCTTTCGGCGGCACTCTCATCGAACGTTGCCGATACGAGCATCCAGTGCCCGTCCGATGATGAGGCGGGCGTCCTCAGCGAAGTCCGGGATCGGGGGGTGGCTAGCCATCGCCGCGACAGTCCGGCTAAGACACTTCCAGACAGCCAGACCGGAAGCCCCATGACCGACCGTCCCCGCCGCAGCGCCCTGTACATGCCCGCCTCCAACGCCAAGGCGATCGAGAAGGCGCGGTCCCTGCCCTGCGACGTGGTCATCCTCGACCTCGAGGACGCCGTGGCGCCTGATGCCAAGGACATGGCCCGCGAGCAG
>JBIKTU010000462.1:0-2586 GCA_044347965.1 Caulobacter sp. | reverse complement strand
TCTGGACGCGACGCGCCCGCCGCCGCAAGCTGACGCAAAACAGGTTCGGGGAGGAACCCATGAAGCTTCTGGGCAAGGTCGGGCTCGGCCTGCTGGCGGTTGTCGCCGTTCTGGTCGCGGTGGTCGCTTTCCGCACCGCGACCTTCAAACCCGCCTCGGCGGTGGACATCACGGCCGTGAAGCTGGCCGCGCCGCTTCCGGTCGACCAGCAGAAGGCCGCCGCCAACCTGGCCGCCTCGATCCGCTTCCTGACCATCAGCCACCAGGACAAGGCGCAGAACGACCCGGCCCAGTGGGACGCCCTGCACGGCTGGCTGGCCGCGACCTATCCCGCCGCCCACAAGGCGATGGTCCGCGAGATCCTGCCCAACAAGGCGCTGTTCTACACCTGGAAGGGGTCGGACCCGGCGCTCGCGCCCATCGTACTGATGGCCCACCAGGACGTGGTGCCGGTCACCGAAGGCACGGAGAAGGACTGGAAGCATCCGCCGTTCGCGGGCGTCATCGCGGAGGGCGCCGTCTGGGGCCGCGGCGCGATCGACGACAAGGGTTCGCTGGTCACCATCTTTGAATCGCTGGAGGCGCTGGCCGCGTCCGGCTTCCAGCCGAAGCGCACGGTGATCATCGTCAGCGGCCAGGACGAGGAGGCCGGCGGCACGGGCGCCATGGCCGCCGCCGCGCTGATGAAGGCGCGCGGCCTGACGGCCGAATGGGTGCTCGACGAGGGCATGGCGGTGGTCAAGGACTTCCCGCTGACCGGCAAGCCGGTGGCCGTGATCGGCCTGGGCGAGAAGGGCTACGCGACGCTGAAGGTCGTGGCGCGGGCCAGCGGCGGCCACTCCTCGGCCCCGCCGAAGGAGACCGGCGTCGAGACCCTGTCGAAGGCCATCCTCGCCATCACCGGCAAGCCCTTCCCCATGAAGTTCGAAGGCCCCGGCGCCGAGATGGTCAGGGCCGTGGCGCCGCAGGGCGGGCTGATGACCCGCATCGTGGTGGCCAACACCTGGCTGTTCGGGCCGCTGCTCATCGACCAGCTGGCGAAGACCCCGGCCGGCGCGGCCGGCCTGCACACCACCATCGCCCCGACCATGCTCAAGGGCAGCCCCAAGGAGAACGTCCTGCCGCAGGACGCCACCGCCTGGATCAACTACCGCATCGCGCCCGGCCAGACCCGCGAGGACGTCATGGCCCGGGCGAAGGCGGCGACGAAGGGCCTGGACGTCGAACTGAGCTGGCAGACCATGGGCAACGACCCCTCGCCGGTGTCCTCGACCAGTTCCGACGGCTGGAAGCTGCTCGCGGCCCTGGCGGCCGACGGCGGCAAGGTGCCCGTCGCGCCCGGCCTGGTCACCGCCGGGACCGACAGCCGCTACCTGACCGGCGTCGCCAAGGACGTCTACCGCTTCGCCCCCATGCACGCCTCGATCAACGAGTTCGGCATGATCCACGGCACCAACGAGCACATGACGCTCGAGAACCTGCGGCGCATGACCGACTTCTACACCCGCCTGATCGCGACGGCGGCGGGGTGAGGCTGTGCGTGCTTCGACACGCGGCTTCGCCGCTGCTCAGCATGACGTGTATGGATAGCCTTCTGACCACGTCATCCTGAGCAGGCCCGAAGGGCCGTGTCGAAGGACGCAATGCGTTATATGTAACCGCCATGCCCGCCGACGACGCCGCCAAACCCGCCGCCAAGCCCCGCGCCGCCCCGATGAAGTTCGGGACAGGGCTGTTGCGCGACTGCTGGTACTTCGCCGCCCTGTCGAGCGACCTGAAGCCCGGCAAGCTGCAGCGCTATGAACTGCTGGGCGAGCCGGTGCTGCTGGGCCGCACGCGCAAGGGCGATGTCTACGCAATCCGCGATATCTGCCCGCACCGCGCCGCGCCGCTGTCGGCCGGGAAGCTGGTCGCCGAGGCGGACGGCCGCGAGTCGGTCGAATGTCCCTATCACGGCTGGCGGTTCGGAACGGACGGCGGCTGCACCTCCATCCCCTCGCTGGTCGAGGGTCAGGGGGTCGAGGTCTCGCGCATCGGCGTGCGGCGCTATCCGTCGGCCGAGAGCCAGGGGATGGTCTTCGTCTGGTTCACCAGCGACCCGCGCGGCCAGGGCGAACCGACCGAACCGCCGCCGGTCTTCCCCGGCGTGGTCGGCGGCGCGCCGAAGATCGTCGACCGCATGGATTTCGACACCCATATGGACCACGCGGTCGTCGGCCTGATGGACCCGACCCACGCGCCCTATGTGCACCAGGCCTGGTGGGCGCGGTCGGCCAAGCGTCAGTACGAGAAGACCAAGGCCTTCGCCCCCTCCGACGCCGGCTTCGTCATGGTCCGCCACCCCCGGTCGAAGGCCAACCGCATCTACGACATCCTCGGCGGCCAGCCGGAGGTGGAGATCACCTTCCGCCTGCCCGGCATGCGCTGGGAGCATATCCAGATCGGCCCGCGCCAGCTGCTGGCCCTGACCTGCCTGACGCCCGTCAATGACAACAAGACCGTGATCACCCAGATCATCTGGTCCGACCACCCGGTCCTGGCCCTGGCGCCGGTGATCAAGCCGTTCGTGCGCGCCTTCCTGCATCA
>JBIKTU010000461.1:0-2587 GCA_044347965.1 Caulobacter sp. | reverse complement strand
GGCATGACCTGCGCTAACAGAGTCGAGGGCAAGATGCACTCGGGCGAGGCCGTCGAGACGACGGCGCCATACCCCCCTTTCGTTGGTCGCCGACGGTCGGCATCGCGACCAGGCTGAGGGTCCAAGCTTGGAGGACCTCGCATGCGCCTGATCACTCTTGCGGCCGCCGCCGCCCTGTTGGCCACGCCGGCCGCCGCGGCAGACGCCAACGCCATCGACGGCATCTACACGGGCGCCTACATCTGCGCCCAGGGCACGACTTTCCTGGAGCTGACGGTCGACAGTGACCAGGGCGGCGACGTCAAGGCCGTCTTTCGCTTCGCCAGCGGCGAGTGGGACGGCGGCCGGAACCTGACGGTCCCACCGGGCAAGTTCGCCATGAAGGGCCGCTTTGAGTACGGCGGGAAAATGGTCCTGATCGGCGACTACTGGATCCAGCAACCGACGGGTTACGCGATGGTCAATCTGGACGGCGTGATCCAGCAACAGGATGACGGCAAGCTGGCCTACCATGGCCGCGTCAACGGCGCGCCGAGCTGCACCGAATTCTTCGTCATCCGGCGCTAGAGCACGATGCGGTCAGACGGAACCGTCCGACCGTTGAATCGTGCTCTAGAATCAAAGGGCTAGAGCCTGGCTCAGGCTCTAGCCGCTCCGGATCAGCTGGCCGGCATAGGCGGCAGGTCCAGCCGCCGGGCGTCGGCCATTTTTACGTAAAGGGCGCGGATCTGCGTATCGAGCGGGCCGTCCAGGGCATCCTCGACGGCGATGTGCAGGTCGATCAGGGCGGTGCGCAGCGCGGCGTTGGCGCGATCCATCGCGGCCAGCGACAGATCCTCGTCCACCCCGGCGGCGGCCTCCGAGAACCGTTCGCCATAGCGCCCGGCCGAAGCGGCCAGCAGCGCGCGGATCGCCGTGTTCTCCCAGACGCGCGCCGCGATACCGCGCTCGGCCTCCTGGGCGCAGAGCAGCGAGAGCATGCCGGTGACGCCGATCTTCGCCTGCATGTAGTCGCCGGCCGACTCCACGGGGGGCGGATCCATCATGGCCAGGAAGTTGCCCATCAGAAGTTCGGCAACCGTGGGGGTCATGACAGCGCCTCCAGCGCGGCGAGCCGGTCGGCCAGGATCACATCCTGGCGACGGGCCGTGTACCAGCCCGAGAGGCCCAGCACCGGGTCCTTGAAGCCGCCGGCGCGGTACTCCTTCGCCGCCGAGGTCCAGATGGCCTGCCCCTTCACGGACGCGAACAGCTCCCACCAGGCGAAGGCGGCGGGATCGACCTTCAGGCCGCTGGCCGCTTCCCAGATGGCGATGGCGCGCGCCTTCGGCAGCATGCCCGAGACCCGGTCGGTCTCGCCGTAGCACCACAGGGGCTCCATCGCCCAGCCGAGGTCTTCCAGCGGATCGCCGATATGGGCCATCTCCCAGTCGAGCAGGGCGATGACCTTGCCGGCGCCGTCATGCATGAAGTTGCCGGTCCGGTAGTCGCCATGGACCACCGACAGCTTCTGCGCCGGCGGCGGCGGACTGGCGCGCAGGCGGCGGATACAGGCGCGGACGATCGGCTGCGGATGCTGCTCATCCTCGTCGATCACGCCCTCCCAGTAGTCGAGCTCTTTCTTCCAGCAGCTATCGAGCGCCGGAATCGGCGCGACCTGCGCGATCGGCAGCGTCGCCGGGTCGGCGGCCGCGATGGCGCCCAGATGGCTGTAGAACTGCTGGCCGATGGTCTCGGCGTGCTCGCCGTAGGGCGGCATGCTGAACGGGCTCTGGGCCTTGCCGCCATCGATGCGGCCCATGATGAAGAAGGGGCGCTCGAGCTCGGCCCCCTCCTCCTCCAGCGCCACAGCCTCGGGCACTGGCAGGCCGCTGCCGAAGAAGGACCGGAAGGCCAGGAACTCCAGCCGCCGGTCGGTGTCGATCAGGCTGCCGACCGGGTCACGGCGCAGGATCAGCCGCTTGAGCTCGCCCCCGACCTCGACGTCGAAGCGGTAGGTCTCGCGGCTCGCCCCGCCCGGGATGCGCGACAGCATGGTGACCACCGCCGGCGCGCCGAGCGTGCGGGTAAGGTAGGCCTCGAGCTGGGTCTGCAGGCTCACTCGGCGAAATCCAGGATGGCCTTGAAGCCCGACGGCGCGTGCGGGCCCATGACCAGCTGCTCCAGAACGCCCCGGCCCTTGCGCACCTTGCCGGCGGCGTCGATGAAGGTGACGTAGGACAGGGCCTGGACGTGCAGGTTGAACGGCAGCTGCGGATTGACCTCGGCCAGGACGATGTCCTCGCGCTCGACGGTCAGTTCCCCATGCAGCAGGCCGTGACTCCATTTGGGATGGGTGTAGCCCAGACCCATCATCTGGAACTCGTAGATGGGGTCGAACTCGACGGTCCCGGCCGGCTTGCCGAAGTCATCGGTCAACTTGATGATCGCCGACTGGGCGTGGCGCGTGCCCTGTTTCCAGCGCACATCGGCCTCGCCGTTCATGTGCTCGAAGTCGTCCTCGCCATCGCCGTCCTTGCACCAGACGGCGCGGGTGTTCCAGGCGCGGCCGACGCCGTCCTCGTTGCTGTGGAAGAAGAAGCTGCCG
>JBIKTU010000459.1:0-2598 GCA_044347965.1 Caulobacter sp. | reverse complement strand
GGCCGGGTGCGACAGGGCGTCGATCTGGCGCTGGATGACCGCCGGGTCCTCGCGCTCCCAGACGCCCTCGACCGCCGTGGTCGAATAGATGCCCGTCGACTGCTTGGTCAGGTACCAGCCGTTGGCGGTACACAGACCCCAGCCGCCGGGCTTGCCGCGCAGCTTGTCCAGCATCGTGACCACCGAGTGCATGGCGTAGTTGTTCCCCGGGCCGCCGAAGTACGGCAGGCCGCCGGTCACGGTCAGGCCGCGCGGGTCGTCCAGCGACAGGCCCAGCGCCTCGGCCCCGACTTCCACCGCGATGGGGAAGCAGGAATAGAGGTCGATGAAGTCCAGGTCGGCCGGGCCGATCCGGGCCATCTCGAACGCCCGCTTGCCGGTCAGCTCCATGGCCGGGCTGGAGTGGAAATTCTGGCGGTCGATCGGGTGCCACAGGTCGCTGGCGTCGGCGCAGCCGTGCAGGAAGACCCACCTGTCCTCGGGCACGCCCAGTTCCCGGGCCTTCTTCACCGAGGCGATCAGCACGCCGGCCGACTGGTCGACCTCCATGATGGCGTTCAGGTACTTGGGGTACGGGAAGCTGACCCAGCGGTTCTGGCCGGTGACCTCGACCAGTTCGCTCTCACTGCGTTCAGTGGGGAACCAGGCGTGCGGGTTGGCGGCGGCCACGCGGGTGAAGGGGGCAAACAGCTTGCCCAGGCGCTTCTGGTGATCAGGGATCGAGCGGCCGTCGCGGGCCCGAAGCGCGTTCTCGAACATCGGATAGACGTTGATCGGCCGGTTCAGGCCGTGGGCGTTCTCATAGGCCGTGGTGCCCGGGCGCGGGTCGCCGATGCGTTTGGGCTCGTCCTCGATGGCGTAGGGGTCGTCCCAGCCGGCAAAGCCCGCCCCGCCCTTGAGCCGCTTCATCAGCGAGCCGAGGAACTCGGCGCCGGCGGCCAGCACCAGGTCGTTCTCGCCCCGGGCGATGCGCTCGCAGGCGGTGTTGATCAGCTGCTGGGGGCTGTTGCCGCCCATGTGGCTGTAGATCTCCCACGAGGGCTGCGCCCCGACCGCGCGGGCGAAACTGGCCGGCGGGTTCTTCAGGCGCGGGAACGGCAGGTTCTGGAAACCGCCCGGCGCGTCGATGGTGAAACCGACCACGGCGACGCCGTCCAGTTGCGAAAGCATCGACGGGTCGAGCCCGGCGTCGACAGCAGCCCGTTCCGCCGCGACTTTGAGCAGGTCCAGCGGCGAGGGCGATGTGTCGGCCGCGCCCCGGTAGGTGAATTGTCCGCCCCCGATGAGAACCGGCGTGTCGTCGCGCATCGTTCCACTCCCTCGAACCGCGTTTTGCCCCTCGCTACCCCCTTCACGCGGCGGCAACCAAGGGGTTTGCCCTCATGCCCTTGCCTTGGGCGCCGGGCGCCTGTTTCATAGGCGCCGGAAATCTTTCGCCGCAGTGCAGCGCACCTGTCGCGGGTCCGCCCTTGAAGCGGCCTCGCGGCGCGTGCTCCGTCCCGCCAACCGCCCGCCCAGAGGCCCGCATGAAGAAGATCGAAGCCATCATCAAGCCGTTCAAGCTTGATGAAGTGAAGGAGGCCCTGCAGGAGCTGGGCGTCCAGGGCATGACCGTGCTCGAGGCCAAGGGCTATGGCCGCCAGAAAGGGCACACCGAACTGTACCGCGGGGCCGAATACGTCGTGGACTTCCTGCCCAAGATCAAGATCGAGGTCGTGGTCGCCGACGACCAGCTGTCGGGCGCCCTGGAAGCGATCCAGAACGCCGCCCGCACCGGCCGCATCGGCGACGGCAAGATTTTCGTGTCCGAGGTCGCCGACGTGATCCGGATCCGCACCGGAGAAAGCGGCGCGCTGGCCGTCTAGGCCGCCGCGTCAAAGTCAATTCGCATCTACATAAAGCCTAGGGGATACGGCACATGGCCAAGAAGACGACCGCGAAAGACATCCTCGCGATGATCAAGGAGAAGGACGTCAAGTATGTGGACGTCCGCTTCACCGATATCCGCGGGAAGATGCAGCACGTCACGTTCGACATCGACCTCGTCGACGACGACTTCCTGGAAGACGGCACCATGTTCGACGGCTCGTCGATCGCCGGCTGGAAGGCGATCAATGAGTCGGACATGAAGCTGCGCCCGGACCTCGACACCGCCTACATCGACCCATTCTACCAGCAGACCACGCTCTGCCTGTTCTGCGACGTGGTGAACCCGGACTCGGGCACCCCCTACAACCGCGACCCGCGCTCCATGGCCAAGACGGCCCTGGCCTATGTGAAGTCCTCGGGCGTGGGCGACACGGTCTACTTCGGCCCTGAAGCCGAGTTCTTCATCTTCGACGACGTGAAGTGGTCCACCGACCCGCACAACACCGGCTACAGCTACGACTCGATCGAGCTGCCGACCAACACCGGCAAGTCCTATCCGGAAGGCAACATGGGCCACCGCCCCGGGCCCAAGGGCGGCTACTTCCCGGTCAACCCGATCGACAGCGGCCAGGACCTTCGCGGCGAGATGCTGGAAGTCATGGGTCAGCTGGGCATGAAGCCGGAAAAGCACCACCACGAGGTGGCGCCCGCCCAGCACGAGCTTGGTCT
>JBIKTU010000456.1:0-2599 GCA_044347965.1 Caulobacter sp. | reverse complement strand
CCGCAGTTCGCTTGTGCGTTGAACGCGGCCAGTTTATCGGTTTCTCCGCATCATAACGGGAGGCCGCCAATGGCTACGCTGCAAGAAATTACCGATCGCGTGAAGACCGCCGTTGGCGCCGATTCCGGCCTCGGCAAGTCGCTGAAGTTCGACCTCAAGGGCGACGGTTTCATCCACATCAACGGTGGTGAAGTTTCGAACGAAGACCTGCCCGCCGACCTGACCATGACCATCTCGCTGGCCGACCTCATGGAAATGGGCGCCGGCAAGCTGGACGCCACCATGGCCTTCATGTCGGGCCGCCTGAAGCTGTCGGACATGGGTCTTGCCATGTCGCTGCAGCCGCAGATGGGCGCCCTCTTCGCGAAGATGGCCTAACGGTCTCATGAGCGAACAAGCGCCTCTGGTTTCAACCGCCGAGGCGCCCGTTCCGGCCAACGGAACGGCGGAATGGTTCAGCGGCGCGGGGGCGGTTCGCCTCCGCGCCGCTTTGTTTTTGCCCGCCGATCAGCCGCGCGGGTCGGTGGTCCTGAGCGGCGGCCGGACCGAACCGATCGAGAAATACTACGAGGTGGTGGCCGAGCTGCAGGCGCGCGGCTTCGTGGTCCTGGTCCATGACTGGCGCGGGCAGGGGCTGTCCCACCGCGCGCTGGAGGACCGGCTCAAGGGCCACGCGAAGGGCTTCGGCGAGTTCGTCGAGGACTACCGCGCCCTGCTCGCCCACTTCGAAGACCGGCTGCCGAAGCCCTGGATCGCCATGGGCCATTCCATGGGTGGCTGCCTGACCCTGCTGGCGGTGGCCCAGGGCGTCGGCGACTTCAGGGGGGCGGTGCTCTCGGCGCCGATGCTGGGTCTGCAAACCGGCAACCGCCCCAAGCGCGCGGCCCGGGCGCTGGCCTGGGTGATGGGCCGGGTAAAGGCCGAGGACTACATCCTGGGCAGTCCCGGCGATCCGCATGGCGAGACCTTCGAGGCCAACATCGTAACCCATGACGCGCGCCGCTACGCCCGCAACAAGGGCCTGACCGTCGCCGAGCCGCTGCTGAGCCTGAACGCCGGCACCTGGGGCTGGCTGGACTTCGCCTTCTCGGCCTCGGCCTGGCTCAAGCGCGCGCCGGAGGTGGCGGCGATCGGCATTCCGGTTCTCGTGATGGGCGCGGAGCAGGAAAAGCTGGTGGACAACGCCGACCAGCAGCTGATCACCGCCCGCATTCCCAAAGGCCGCTGGATCGAGATCCCCGGCGCCTATCACGAGCTGTTCCAGGAAACCGACGCCATCCGCGCCGTCGTCTGGCGCGAGGTCGACGGGTTCGTGCAAGCGCTTTAGTCGCGTCGTTTAGAATTGTGTCACGGCGAAGCGGTCACGCTGCAAGCCGACATTCCGAATGTCGCCAGCGGGTGGGGACCGGACCAGATGCATGGGGCCGGACCATCGTCTCCAGACAAGACAACGCCCCGGCCGGACAGACGGCCGCACCCCGACAGATCTCAACGTCAACCCGACTTCACGCTTGCAGCGCAGGGGCCGTCCACAGATGTCAGCACCCCCCGGAGACATCTTGCCGTTTGCCTGACAGCACTGAACCTGCCACCCTTCACGTGCGGTGCGGCGCACCGCTTTGGCAGCTTTCGGGCGGGCATGAAGAGCATCCAGAACCTCAGCGTATCGGCGATCTGGCACGCAGGCGGACCTGTCGAAGTTCATCCTCCAAGGCCGGCCGATGTGCGGCGTCTGTAATGCGCGGCTGTCCCGACGCGGTCTTCTGGCGGGCCTGACGGCGGTCAGCCTGGCGGGGTGCAGCGAGAACGCCGCCACGGGCCGGCGACAGCTGGTGGTGGTGTCTGACAGCCAGCTTGCGGAGATGGCCGATGCGTCCTGGGCCCAGATCGTCGCGCAGACGCCGCCCCTGCGCGACCCCCACGTTCAGGCGCGGTTGGCCCGGATCGGCGGGCCGCTGGCGCTGGCCGCAGACCGGCCCGACCTGAAATGGTCCTTCACGGTGCTGGAGTCGCCACAGCTCAATGCCTTCGTGCTGCCCAATGGACGGGTTGGTTTCTTCAAGGGGCTGCTGGACCTGGCGCGCAGTGATGATGAGGTCGGCTCCGTTCTGGGCCATGAGATCGGGCATATCCTGGCGCGCCATCCGGCGGAGCGGGTCAGCCATCAGTTGGCGGCGCAGGCCGGGGTCAGCCTGGCCCAGCTGGTGGTGTCGAGCGGTGACGACGCCCAGTACGCCGACGAGGTGGGCGCGGCGTTGGGCCTGGGCGCCCAGTTCGGCGTGATCCTGCCCTACGCCCGACGTCACGAGCTTGAGGCCGACCGCATCGGTGTCGACCTGATGCGCAAGGCCGGCATGGACCCCGCCGCGGCGGTGACCTTCTGGGAGCGTATGGCGCGGTCGGCGCGCAGCCAGGATCGGCCCCCTGAAGTCCTGTCGACCCATCCGGCCGATGGTCGGCGTATCGAAGAGCTCAAGGCCGCGGTCGCGAACGGCTGATCGTCAACGTCTCGCCTCGGGCGGCGTCCAGGGCGGCCCTGATCTTCCGCGGGATCGGGATGGCTTGCCGCCGCCCGCCGTCGCTGACCGCCGCCATCAAT
>JBIKTU010000457.1:0-2599 GCA_044347965.1 Caulobacter sp. | reverse complement strand
GACCTTCATCTTCCACCACCACCGGTTCCAGATCGTCAAACGGCGGCGCAACCAGATCACCGGCCTCCGGATCAGCCCTCGCCTCGACGCCGAGGGCAACTGGCTGGACAGCCACTCCGGCTGACCCGGGAACCTGCGGCGCCGACCGACGTTGGTGCGTTCATGGGCCGGTAGCCGCGCGGCAGCCTGAAGGACGAGTGGCCGCCTATGGCGGCCCGAGAAGGAGGGGCCTGTCGTGACGGGCGATTGTCTTGTGGGGCTGCGCGTCCTGGTCGTCGAGGACGAGGTGCTCGTCTCGATGCTGGTCGAGGACATGCTGGCCGACTTCGGCTGCTCGGTCGTCGGCCCCGCTCCGGACCTGGACGCGGCGATGGCGCTGGCGCGCAGCGCCGAGATCGACGCGGCGCTGCTCGACGTCAACGTGGCGGGCCGCGCAATCTTCCCGGTGGCCGACGCCCTGAAGGCGCGGGGCGTCCCGTTCGCCTTCGCCAGCGGTTACGGCGCCGCCGGGGTCGAGGGAGACCACCGCGGCGCGCCGGTGCTGCAGAAGCCCTTCCGCCAGATCGACCTGGAACGGGCTCTGACCGGTCTGATGACCGGCTAACCCTCGCCCGGCGCGAAGACCTTCAACGACAGGGCATGCACCGGCCCGGCGAGTTCGTCGGCCAGTGTGGCGTAGACCTGCCGCTGACGCGCCACGCGCGGCACGCCGGCGAAGGCGGTCGACTCGATCAGGACATTGAAATGACTCTCCCCGCCCTCGCGGTGGCCGGCGTGGCCGGCGTGGCGATCGGAGTCATCCACCACTTCGAGGCGTGACGGAGAAAACGCAGCCGTCAGCTTTTGCGTGATCAGTTCGGCGACAGGGCCCATTTTGCAAAGGTCAATTCTTGATTGAGAAAGGTTGGGGTCCATACTTCGTCCCATGTCCGGCGCCTTTCAATACCGTCCCAGATTCGTGGACATCCGGGTTCGGCCTCCCAAGCCTGAAGAGGAGGAGGCGGCCGAGCACGATGTCACGCGCCTGAAGCCCGGCGAAAAGCGCTGCGAGCACTCCGACTGCCTGTCGGTGGCCACCGCACGCGCGCCCAAGGCCCGCAACATGCCCGGCCAGTTCTACTGGTTCTGCCAGTCGCATGCGGCCGAGTACAACAAGGCCTGGAACTTCTTCGCCGGCATGACCGAGGAGGCCATCGCCAGGGCCCAGGCCGAGCGGATCACCGGCGAACGCCCGACCTGGAGCTTCAAGGCTTCCAACCGCTCGCGGGAAGCGGCCGCCCAGGCCCAGGGTCCGATGGGCTGGAACGACCCGTTCAGCCTCTTCGGCTTCGGCCGCGCCGACCGCTCCGGCGTCGAGGCGCCGCCGCAGCGCGCCGACGGCCGGGTGCTGGGCAAGCTCGAGCGCAACGCCCTGGCCGACCTGGACCTGACCGATGTCGCAGACAAGGCCCAGATCCGGGTGCGCTACACCGAGCTGGTCAAGAAGTGCCACCCCGACAGCAACGGCGGCGACCGCAGCGCCGAGCACAAGCTGCAGCGCGTGCTGAAGGCCTGGAAGACGCTCAAGAAGGCTGGCCTGGCCTGATCCGCCGACTGTCTCCCGGACGCCGGAGGCGGTCCGGGACCCCGCCGGGATGACAGTCCGGGTTACGCTGCGGTACGCGCCGCCCGTTTCGGCCATGCTGTCATCCGCCATCGCCAGATCGAGCGCCGTCTCCGATCTTTTCCATCAAACGACTGTTTGCTGATCAGCGATTAGGCGCTAATCGGTCAGACCATCATGGCCGACATTTCCGACACCGCAGCTTCCGATCCCCTCCTGGGTCTCGTCCCCGACAAGCAGATCACGATCCGTGACGCCTTCGGGATCGACTCCGACATGAAGGTCCCGTTCTTCTCGACGAAGGACAGCCACGTGCCGGACGTCGACGAGTCCTACCGCTTCGACCCGCAGACCACGCTGGCGATCGTCGCGGGCCTGGCCTTCGACCGCCGGGTTATGATCCAGGGCTATCACGGCACCGGCAAGTCGACGCACATCGAGCAGGTCTGCGCCCGGCTGAACTGGCCGATGGTGCGGGTGAACCTCGACAGCCACGTCAGCCGGATCGACCTGGTCGGCAAGGACGCCATCGTCCTGAAGGACGGCAAGCAGATCACCGAGTTCCGGGAAGGCATCCTGCCCTGGTGCCTGCAGCGCCCGATGGCGCTGGTGTTCGACGAATACGACGCCGGCCGTCCGGACGTGATGTTCGTGATCCAGCGCGTGCTGGAGTCGGGCAGCAAGCTGACCCTGCTCGACCAGAACCGCGTGATCCGGGCCAACCCCTATTTCCGCCTGTTCTCGACGACCAACACCATCGGCCTGGGCGACACCACGGGCCTCTACCACGGCACCCAGCAGATCAATCAGGCGCAGATGGACCGCTGGTCCATCGTCACCACCCTGAACTACCTCGACCACGACGCCGAGGCCGAGATCGTGCTGGCCAAGAACCCGGGCTACGCCACGCCGGAAGGCCGCCGCACCCTGGCCGCCATGGTCCGCGTCGCCGACATGACCCGCAACGCCTTCATGAACGGCGACATCTCCACCGTC